>NZ_VZQO01000031.1:0-90879 GCF_014397665.1 Paraburkholderia sp. UCT2 | reverse complement strand
TTCTCCCTGGCGAAAACGACTGCGTATGGGCGGCAAGCGCCTGGACCGCGGATGCACCACCAGGCGGCCGTTCTACTTTGAAAGCCGCCGCCGAGTCCGCATTGGGGCGAAGGGCAGATCCGGGTCGGAAGCCGGCGTAAAGGGCACGCGGGATTCGGAGGGCACTTGCGTGTCGATCTGGGGCGATCGCGTCAACTACCGACCGGCCACATCTGCTCCCTTGGTTGACGAAGTGTTCGGCTGTTCGAATCTCTTCATCCCTTGGAAGTCATCCTTTAGAAACGTCGCTTGCGCTACGTTCCGGGGCCATCGAGTGGCTCGCCATCTGGCTATCCACGCTCCATCACCGACAACGCGATCTCCTTCTGCGCCTCGAGACTCGCGAGTTGCTTTGTCAGCGACGCACGTATCGATTCGTACGCAGACTTGCCCAGCGCAAGCCGTAGCGGAGGGGACGGACTGTCGATCGCGGTGATCATTGCGTCGACAGTTTTCGCCGCATCCGCAAAATCGAAATAGCCAGCGTCGAGTGCGCACCGGATTTCACCGACGGGCGTGTCGTCGTACACGCGCATCGGCGCCGCGCGGTCGAGACCCGCGCCAAAGTTGGTGCGCGTAGGACCGGGCTCCATGATCACGAAGTCGATGCCGAACGGTCCGACTTCTTGCGCGACAGCTTCGACGAAACCCTCGATTCCCCATTTCGTCGCGTGATAAATGCTAAAAGCCGGATAGCCGATTCGGCCGCCTTCCGACGACACCTGCACGATCCGTCCGCCGCCCTGTTCCCGCAGACGCGGAATGACCGCGCGTATCAACTGGATCGACCCGGTCAGATTCGTCTCGATCTGCCGTGCAATCTGGGTGTCGTCGAGCTCTTCGGCCGCGCCGAACAGCCCGTAGCCCGCGTTGCTGACGACGACGTCGATGCGCGCGAGCGCAGCAAATGCCTGCGCTACAGCGGCTCTGATTGCATCGACGTTCGTCAGGTCGCAAGTGACGACCTCCAGTCGGTCCTCGCCGTGTTGCTTGCGCAGATCGTCCAATGCGCCGGGCCTGCGCAGCGTCGCGACAACGCCGTCGCCGCGTGCCAGCAGCTTCTCCGTCAGCCCACGCCCCAGCCCGCTCGATGCGCCCGTGATCAGCCAGTTCTTCGTCATGCTCATGCTCCGTTGGAAGGATCAGGAGTTCATGCTAGAACAATGGAATTCGTCGGAGAAGCCAGGCCGATCGGCATGACGTGTTGAAGGAAATTCACCAATGGGCAAACCGACTCTCAACGATTTGCAGGCGTTCATGGTCGTCGCCGCGCGGCGGAGCTTCGTGCAGGCCGCAGGCGAACTGGGCGTGTCGCGTTCGGCGCTGAGCCATGCGATGCGCGGACTCGAGAACGATCTGGATGTGCGCTTGCTGCACCGGACCACGCGCAGCGTATCCCTGACAGAAGCGGGGGAGCGTCTGCTTGCACGTCTGCGCCCTGTGCTGAGCGATCTCGATCACGTGCTCGACGATGTCGCGCGGGAAGATGAGGCGCTTCGCGGCACGCTGCGCATCAATGGAAGCGACGGGGCGATCCGTCAACTGCTCCAGACTGTCGTGCCGCGCTTTCTGGCGATGTATCCGCAGATGGAGCTGGATCTCGTCTCGGACGGACGTTTCGTCGATATCGTCGCGGAAGGCTTTGATGCAGGCGTAAGGCTCGGTGAAGCGGTACCCAAGGACATGATCGCGGTACGGATCAGCGAGGATTTACGCTTTGTTGCAGTGGCGTCGCCGCGTTATCTGCGCAAGCATGGCCGGCCTGCCGTGCCGGACGAATTGCAGACCCATCGCTGCGTCCGGCAACGTCTGCCCAGTGGCAAACGCTATCGATGGGAGTTTGCGCGTCACGGTCAGGCCTGCACGATAGATCCGCCCGGCGCGCTCACGATGGACAGCAATACGCTGATGATCGAAGCGGCACTGGGGGGACTCGGTATTGCATACGTACCCGAGCCGTATGCGCGCGACGCGATGGCACGCAAGCGGCTCGTTGCGGTGCTGAGTGACTGGTGCCCGCTCATTCCCGGACTGTTTCTCTATTTTCCCGGAAGCCGACATATTCCCGCCGGGTTGCGGGCATTCATCGAGCTGGTGCGGCAACTGCCCGGCAGCGTGTCCGAGCCGTCGAGGTAGCTTCCGCGAATCAGCAAGAGCGCCCATTCGCCGACGCCGGCTTGCGAGAGCGGCGTCTGGCCGAAGCTCCCAGACGCCCTTGGCCCAGCCGCATTCGCACACCGCAAAGCCCCCCCCCGTCAGCCACGCTCCAACCGCCTGCGTACCGTCCCCACCAACCTGTCAAACGGCAATGTACTCGCAGCCAGCGCACTGACCTCAGAAAAATTCTCCCTCACGATATCTGTCAACACCTGCCCCGGCGGCGCCTCGACCAGCACCTGCGCGCCCATTTCCTGCATCACGGTGAGCGCATCGAACCAGCGCACGGTGTAACGCATATTGGTCGCAAGATCCTCGCGAATCGCATCGGCCGTATATAACGGGCGTCCACCGCGATTGCCGATATAAACCCCGCGCGGTCTTTCAAAATGCAACGTGCGCGAGTACGCCAGAAGTTCGTCGCTCGCGGCCGCGAGCAATTCGCAATGCGAGGGCACGCTGACCGCGAGCCGCGTGGCCTTGCGCGCGCCGGCCGCGAGCGCGCGTTCGATGAACCCGTCGAGCGCATCGTCCGCGCCGGCCATCACGATCTGGCGCGGTGCATTGACGTTGCCGATATACACGCGTTGCCGTTGCTCCGCGGCCTGCTGTGCAACGAGCGTTTCCGCCTGCTGCTCGCTCAAGCCGGAGACGGCCGCGAGACCATAGCCCGCCGGATAAGCGGTTTCCATCAGCTCGGCGCGTCGCTGCACCATCTTCAGCGCATCGCGGAACGCCACCGCGCCACAACTGACCGCCGCCGCATACGCGCCGATCGACAGTCCCGCGCTGATCTCCGCCGCCAATCCTTCATCGGCGAGCGCGCGCATGATCGCGACGCCCGCGACGGTCAAGCCCAGTTGCACCGCGACCGTCGAATCGAAAGCGTCGGATGAGTCGAGCGTCAGCACGTCGATGCCAAGCGTGTCGGAGGCTTCAGCGAGCGTGTCCTGTACCGCGCGATGCTGCGGCAGTCGATGCAGAAAGCCTTCGCTCTGCGCACCCTGGCCGGGGAACAGAAGCGCGAGCATCAGGCAATGCCATGGTGAGCAACCGCCGCCCACGGATCGGCGATCAAGCGGGGGCCGCTCGCATCGCGGGCAAGCACGCGCGCCTTGCCCGCGGCCCATTCCGCGAGCGCCACGCCACCCGCGGGCGTTTCGAGTTGCGCATCGATGCGGATACCGATATGCGCCGCGAGCGTTTGCAGTTGCTCCAGCAAAGCACGCGCGACAGTCAGCGCCAGCGGTTGCGGCACGCGGATCAACAGATCGAGGTCGCTCGCTTCGTTGACAGTCGGCACGTGCGTCGCCAGTTCAAAGCCGGTGCTGCCAATAGGTCCCCAAGCGAATCCACCAAGCGGACCGCCCGAATCACGTTGCAACGAAAGCAGTGCAACGAACGAGGGCAATGCATCACGTCCAGCATCGGCTTGCGTCTGCGCGAGCGATTCCGGCGGCACGGCACCGACGATATCGTCCGCATGCACCCATGTGCCGTAGCGTTGCGCTCGCTTCGCACCGCGTAGGCCGATCGCGACGAAACCATCAGCGGCGAGCGCGCGTCGGACGACCGCATACGGCGCGCGGTTGAACGCGTCGCGAACCCACGCTGGTTCGTCATCGGGCGAGTCCAGCCGCCGCAAGCGCAGCAGATCATGCGGCCGCCACCGCGCGTCGCACGACGTGGCGTGCACGGTGGAGAAGGGCGCAGCCGCGCACACGCGCATCACACGGCATCCCATTGTTCGGCAAGACGCCGCCGCACCTCGATCGACGCCGCGCGAGTCTGCCGCGCCGCCGCCGATTCCAGCCGACGCGCGAGCGTACGATCCCCCTCGCGCGCGCTGCGAATCTGCTCGACCAGCACCGTGCGCACGCGCTCGATCTGTGCCGCATCGGGCGCGTCCGCGTCGATGCCTTCGATCAACTGATCGAGCAGCCCCAACTTCGCGAACGACGTCATCGAATACGACATCGGCACGATCGTGTCGCCGAGTTCGTCGAGTTCTTCGACCGTGCGGCGCGTGACGCGCGCGGCCGCCTCCTTGCCCATCGCGTGGACCATCGTGCCGGGCGCGTCGAGCGCGACGATGCGGTTCGCCTGATAGCCGTGCGCGAGGAACGCGCCGGACATCGCCGGACCGACGATCAGCGCGATCACCGGATGGCCGGCGTCGCGCGCGCTCGCATAGGCGTCGACGGCGGCCGCGCAGGCGAGGTGGATGCCGAGCATTTCCTCGCGATAGCCGTACGCCTGGCTCTTCACGTCGACGATGGCGACGATCGGGCGGCGCGTGCCGGCGTCCACACCCGCATCCGCTTCGATCGCTTCACGCACCGCGCGCGCGAGTTGCCAGCCTTGTTCGAGCCCGACCACGTTGGTGGTCGCGCGCGGAAAACGGTTCGCGGGATCGGGCACGACCGTGATGAAGCGCGCGGTGTCGCCGCCGAGCGGCGCATCGCCGCTCCAGACGGGCGCCGCGCTCGACGATTCGCCGGCCACCAGTGCGTTGAACCAGCGCGCGCCGCGTGTGAGTGTCGTGTCGTTCATGCCTGCTCCTTGTTCGACGCATCGCGCCCTCGCGGGTTGTACACATCACGCAGCGTCTCGGGCGTGACGCTCGCCGGATCGATCCGCGCGAGCCTCTGCAAGAACATGTCGACCTGCTCGCTGCGATGCGTGGCCGGCACGCCTTGCGCGAACGCGGCGCGTACGGCGGCGCGCACGGCCGCGGCATCGTCGTCGACGAGCGTGTCGGCGAGCGCGCTCGCGACGCGCTGCTCGCCGCCGATCAGTTGCCATACGCGGCGGCGGTCGCTCGCATCGAGTTCTTCGATACCGGCTTCCTGCTCGATCACTTCAGGTCCGTTCATGCCGAGCCGTCCCTGCTTCGTCACGATCAGATACGAGCACAGCGCGGCCGCGAGCGACATGCCACCAAAGCAGCCGACCATGCCCGCGATCACGCCGACCACCGGCACGCGTCGGCGCAGCGCGACGATCGCCGCCTGAATCTCGGCGATGACCGCAAGCCCAAGGTTCGCTTCCTGCAACCGCACGCCGCCGGTCTCGAACAGCACGACCGGGCGCACGAGCTTGCCACGCTCGCAGTCGCGTAGCGCCATCTCGAGCGCCGCAGCGATCTTGCTGCCCGACACTTCGCCGATGCTGCCGCCCTGGAACGCCGATTCGATCGCGGCGACTACGGCCGGTTCGCCGTCGATCGTGCCGCGCGCGATCACGCAACCGTCGTCGGCCTGGCAGACGATGCCCTGCAAGGGCAGCCACGGCGACCCGATGCGATCGAACGGTCCGAGCAGTTCGCGGAAGCTGCCCGCGTCGAGCAGCGAGCGGGCGCGCTCGCGCGCGGGCAGTTCGATGAAGCTTTCGCGCAGCAGCGGCGCGCTACGTACGCTGGCGCTCGTGCTCATACGCTGTCTCCTTCCTCGGCCGCTTCGACCGCTTCGGCGAGCCGCAACGCGACCACGCCCGGCGTCGCGCCGAAGTCGTTGATCTCGATGTGCGCGGCGCCGTCGTAGCGCGTGAAGAAGCGGTCGAGCACGCTCTTCCAGATGTGGCCATAGCCGTCGACGCTGGTGCGCACCACCACGTGCGCGGCGAGCGCCGAACCGCCTGGATCGGCGGCGGCAGGCGACAGCAGCACTTCCAGATCGCCCGAGCCGACCACGCCGACGTGCGCGCGGGTCGTGACGGCGCGTTGCGCCGGATAGTCGAAGGTCAAATGTTCCATGAGGCTCAGCTCCGGCTGGCGTCGCGATGCGCCAGCATGTCGAGAAAGAGGGTGGCGGCGAGCAGATCGGCCGCGCCGCCCGGCGATGCGTTCAGCGACAACAGTTCGCGTTCGAGCGCGTCGAGCGCGACGCGGCCCGCGGCTGTCGAACTGCCGCCCGCGTCGAGCACGCGCCGCGCGCCGCGCTGCCCCGCATGCAAGCCGGCGAGTCCCGCGCGATGCAGCAGGCAGGTATCGTCGAGCGTGCTCATGATCGCGAGCAGCGCATCGATGCGCGCGGCGTTTTCGTCGAGGCCGCGTGCGCGGGCCGCGTGCAATGCCGGCAGGCCGACCTCGAGCGCGTGCGGAAAGCCGTCCTGCGCTTCGCGCCGCGCGCCGCCGACCTGATAGCGTCGACGCGCGCGTTCGCCGTGGCTATCGGACGAAGCGGCGAAGCGGTCCGGGAAGCAGGCGATCTGCGCGGCCAGCGTGCAGATGCGCGAGGTATCGACACGGTTGGGATCGCCAGGTCTGTGCGCACGCAAGGAGGAACTCGAAGCCGTTTCGAGCGCCGCGCCCGCGACAAGCAAGCCGATGATCCAGATCGCGCCGCGATGCGCATTGCTCCCTCCCGTCGCCTGCATCATCTCCTGTTCGCCCGCGCGGCCGATCTGCGCGAGCTCGGCGCGCAGCAGCGCCGAGGGTTCGCCGCGGCGGCGCGCCGTGCGCGCCAGCGCCGCGAAGGTCGGTTCGAGCGCGTGCGCGGAGCGCCGCATGATCGCGAGATCGAGGTCGCGATGCGCGCCGCTGCCGCGCCGGTCGACGAGCGCGGGCTTCGGCGTGAGCTCCGCCTCGTCGATCAGCGCGATGATCGCGTCGCGCGCGAGTTGGGCGTCGGAAAACGGCGCGACCGGCGAGGTGCCGCACGCATCGCGCAGGACCGAAGCGAGCGACGCGTCCAACCGTTCAAGAACAGCAGCGGACGCCATCGTCACCAGCTCCGGAAGCGCGCGGGCGGCGCGTACAGTCCGCCCGACCACGTGACCAGATCGTCGATGCTGCGCGCCGCGAGCAGCGAACGCTTCGCGTCGCCGCGCCGGATGCCGAGATCTTCCGGATACGCGACGATGCCGCGCCGGCGCAATTCCGCGGTTTTCTCGGGCTTCGCGCGCAGACCGATCGGCGTGACACCGGCCACCGCCGCGACCGCCGCGCGCCGCTCGTCGATGCCTTCGGCCTTGTGCAGATGCGCGATGCCTTCCTCGGTGACCACATGGCTCACGTCGTCGCCGTAGATCATCACCGGCGCGATCGGCATGTCGTTTTTCGCGCCGACCGCGACCGCGTCGAGTTCATCGACGAAGGTCGGCTCGCCGCCTTTCTTGTACGTTTCCGCGAGTTGCACGACGAGCTTCTGGCCACGCGACACCGCGCCGTCGCCCTTCAACAGCTTCAGCCACGCCTCGCTCGAATGACGCCGGCCGCGCGGATCGTGGCCCATGTTCGGCGCGCCGCCAAAACCGGCGAGCCGTCCGCGCGTGACCGTCGACGAATTCGCGTCCGCATCGATCTGAAGCGTCGAGCCGATGAACAGGTCGACGCCGTATTGCCCGGCCAACTGGCACAGCACGCGGTTCGAGCGCAGGCTGCCGTCGTTGCCGGTGAAGAACACATCGGGGCGTGCCTCGATATACGCCTCCATGCCGACCTCGCTGCCGAAGCAATGGATGCTGTCGACCCAGCCCGATTCGATCGCGGGGATCATCGTCGGGTGCGGATTGAGTGTCCAGTTGCGGCAGATCTTGCCCTTGAGACCGAGCGATTCGCCGTAGGTGGGCAGCAGCAGTTCGATCGCCGCGGTATCGAAGCCGATGCCGTGATTCAGCGACGTGACGCCATACGGCTCGTAGATGCCGCGTATCACCATCATCGCGGTCAGCACCTGCAAGTCGCCGATATGGCGCGGATCGCGCGTGAACAGCGGCTCGACCGCGAACGGCCGGTCCGCCTGCACGACCACGTCGACCCATGAGCCCGGAATGTCGACGCGCGGCAATTCGTCGACGATCTCGTTGACCTGCACGATCACGATGCCGTGACGGAACGCGGCGGCCTCGGCGATCGTCGGCGTGTCCTCGGTATTCGGGCCGGTGTACAGATTGCCGTGACGGTCGGCCTTGTCCGCGCACAGCAGTGCAACGTGCGGCGTCAGGTCGACGAACATGCGCGCATACAGCTCGACATACGTATAGATCGCGCCGATTTCGAGCTGGCCGTCTTCGAGCAGTTGCGCGACGCGCAAACTCTGCGGCCCCGCGAACGAGAAATCGACCTTGTGCGCGATGCCGCGCTCGAACAGCGTCAAGTGCTCAGGACGACTGATGCTCGAAATCAGCAGATGCACGTCGTGCAGCTTGTGAGGATCGACCGTGGCGAGCGAGCGCGACAGGAAGTCGGCCTGCTTCTGGTTGTCGCCTTCGAGCGCGACGCGCTCGCCGGGCTGGATCAACGTTTCGAGCGCATCGACGATGCGGTGCGTGGGCAGCACGCCGTCTTCGAGCCACGGCGCGATGGCCGCGAGGCGGCGGTTCTTTTCGTCGCGCCGGGTCGTCCACGAGCGGACAGTGGACCGCGATGCGGCGGCTTCGGCGGGGTGGTTCATCGGCTCGGTCATCGGTTCGATCAGCTCCCGGTGGTGACGCGCGGGCGTCGGCCGCGCGGCTTCGGTTGATGCGCAAGCGCTTCTTCGCGCGCGCGCTCGGTCAGGAAACGATGCAGAAGCTCGCCGGTGCCGAGCAGATGCGCGACCACCAGCGACTGCGCGGTCGCGATATCGCGGCGCTCGACGGCTTCAAGCAGCGCGGCGTGCTCACTGTCGGACTCGCCCTTGTACGACGGCAAGCCGAACTTCAGGCGCAGATAGCGTTCGCCGCGCCGGTGCAGCAAGCCGATCATGTCCTCGAGCTGCGGCCGGCCGGCGGGCGCGTAGAGACACATATGGAACGCGGCATTGCGCGTGACGTATAGCGACGGATCCTCTTCGCGCTCGGCGGCGCGGCACAAGTCCCTGGCTTCGCGCAGCGTCGCGGCGGTGTGATGCGGAATCGCAAGGCCGAGCGCGAGACTTTCGAGCGCCGAGCGGATCTCGTAGATCTCGCGCGCTTCGTTGGCGGACAGCGGCGCGACCGTCGCGCCTTTATGGACCGCCGCGCGTGCCCAGCCCTCGCTTTCGAGCTGGCGCAGCGCCTCACGCACGGGAATCGCACTGACCGAGAAATGCCGGGCAATCGCGTCCTGGCGCAGCGGGGCGCCAGGCGCGAGCGTGCCGTCGACGATCGCCGCGCGCAGCGCCTCAGCAATCATGTGCGAGGTACTTTCGCGCGGCGCGGCAGCCGGAAGAAACGAACCGGACATGGCGGCGTCCAGGGGAAAACCTTCAGTTGCGTCGGTCATAGTATCAAATATTATATATAAAAAGACGCGCATTTCAGCGCGGGCAAACCCGGAAGTCTTGAACCACATTCCAGGCAGGTGCTCGCGCCGTCCTCTGAATGAGTTGTACGAGGACATCGCCGATCAATCAACGTCGTCGAGCCATCCCCAAGCGCGCCCGTCCCTTTCTTCGTTACGTTCAACTATCGTAGGCCGGAGGAGCATGATGAATACAGTAACCGACCGACGAGCGGTCGCGCGTCAGCGCACACCGCTCAATCGTTCGCAGATCGCAGGGTTCTGGGGAGCGTGGGCCGGCTGGACGCTCGACGGCATGGACTCGTTCATCTACGCGCTGGTGCTCACGCCCGCGCTGACCGAGCTGTTGCCGCGTTCGGGCTTCGCGGCGACGCCGTCGAATGTCGGCCTCGCGGGATCGATCCTGTTCGCGCTGTTTCTGGTCGGTTGGGGACTGTCGTTCATCTGGGGACCGCTCGCCGATCGCTTCGGCCGCACCAAAGTGCTCGCCGCCACCATCTTCACGTTCGCGATTTTCACCGGGCTCGCCGCGACCTCGACCAATGTGTGGCAGCTCGGTATTTATCGCTTCATCGCGGGCGTCGGGATCGGCGGGGAATGGGCGCTCGCGGGCACCTACGTTGCCGAGGCCTGGCCGGAGGATCGTCGCAAAATGGGCGCCGGTTATCTGCAGACCGGGTACTACGCGGGCTTCTTTCTCGCGGCTGCGCTCAATTACACGGTCGGCGTGCATTTCGGCTGGCGCGCGATGTTCCTGACCGGCGCGGTACCGGTCGTCGTCGCGATTCTGATTCTGCTGCGCGTGAAGGAGCCGGAGAAGTGGCAGAAAGCCGACGCAAAGACGGTGCGCGTGAAGCCGTTGCGCGAGATCATGGGGCCGGCTTACCGGCGTCGCACATGGGTCGCGTGCATTCTGCTGACGATCGCGATCATCGGGCTGTGGGCGGGCGCCGTCTACGAGCCGTCCGCGGTGATCCAACTGGCGGCGCGCGCCGGCATGTCCAAGGGCGATTCGATTCGCACCGCGTCGCTCGCGACCGGCTTGCTGTCGATCGGCACGATCCTCGGTTGTCTCGCGCTGCCGCCACTGGCCGAGCGCATCGGCCGCAAGATGACGCTCGCGGTGTACTTCGCGGGGATGGCGGTGTCGATCGCGGCGAGCTTCGGTTGGGCGTTCTATCTGCCGAACGGGCTCGCGCCGTTCATCGCATGGCTGTTCGTGCTGGGCTTTTTCGGCGGCAACTTCGCGTTGTTCAGCCTGTGGCTGCCCGAGCAGTTCGAAACCCGCGTACGCGCGACGGCGTTTGCGTTCTGCACGTCGGTTGGACGCTTCGTCGGCGCCGGCGTCAACTTTCTGCTCGGCGCGGCGGTGCTGCATATGCAGACGCTCGGCGTGCCGATCGCGTTGACCGCGCTCGTGTTCGTGCTAGGCCTGTTCGTGATTCCGTTCGCGCCGGAGACGAAGGGCGAGACGCTGCCGCAGTAAGAACCGGGCGGGCGGCGCGCTTTACTTCGCGTGACTGCGTGCCCGCCCACCCGGATGGAGCAGCGTCAGCAACGGCCAGCCGAGATTGACGCCGAGACTCGCGGCGACGATCAGCGCCATGCCCGCCAGTTGCGACAGCGACAGCGCACGGCCATACACGAGCGCATCCACGACGATCGCGGTCAGCGGATAAACGAACAACAGCACCGCGATCACTGGCGTGCTGAGCTTGGGCAGCGCGCCGTAAATCAGCACATACGACAATCCCGTGTGCAGCACGCCCATGCCGATCAGCCAGAACCACTGTATCGGACCGATATGCGTGAGCGTCAAAGGCGCGATGAGCGGCGCGATCAGCGGCAGACAGATCACGCCGACCGCGCATTGCGTGAGCGTCAGCAAATGCGGGCGCATTTCGCCGAGGCTCTTCGCGATCAGCGTGACGCTCGCATACAGCAGCGAGCCGAGCAGCGCTTCGCTCAAGCCGATCAGATAGCTGCTGTGGCCTTGCAGGTTTCCGGCCGCGATCACGCCCGACGCGAGCACGAGCCCGACGAACGCCGTCGCGATCCAGCCGAGCCGGTCCGCGCCGAGCCGCTCGTTAAAGAGCGCCGCGCCGATCAGCACGACCCAGAACGGCTGCACATGAAACACGACGGTCGCGACCGCGATGCTGGTGCGATGAATCGCATCGAAAAAGCCGACCCATTGCGTGACCATCAGCACGCCGGAAATCAGCGCGAGCGCGACCGTGCGGCGCGTGAACTGCGCGCGCGTGAAAAAGCCCTTCCACGCGCAATAGGCGGCGAGCGAGAGAAAGCCGAACAGGCAGCGGAAGAACACGAGCGTCAGCGCATCGAGCCGCGCCTCCTCGACGAAAACGCCAATCGTGCCCATCAGCAGGCCGCCGCTCGCCAGCGTGATCGCGCCTTGTTGACGTGAGGTGAGGGACATGCGCAACGACTCCGAAACATGATGCCTGCGAGTATTGCGCCGCTTGTGGCCTGTTCACAAACGAATTAAATTGAGCAATTCCATAAGTCCGGTTGATAAATCGTGAACCCTGAATTCGACGTCGATCTGTTGCGCAGCTTCGTCGCGGTCGTGGAGGCGGGCAGCTTCACGAAGGCGGCGGCGAGCGTGCATCGCTCGCAGGCGGCGGTCAGCATGCAGATCAAGCGGCTCGAAACGATGCTCGGCACGACGCTGTTCGCACGCAACACGCGCAACCTGTCGCTGACGCGGCCCGGCAGTACGCTGCTCGAATACGCGCGGCGCGCGCTTGCATTGCAGGAGGAGGCGTGGTCGGCGATCGTGCGGCCCGAGGTGACCGGGCGGGTGGTGCTCGGCGCGCCGGACGACTATGTGTCGTCGCTGCTATCGCCGGTGTTGCGGCGTTTCGCGACGCTGTATCCGCGCGTCGAGATCGAGATCGTCTGCGCGCAGAGCACGGCACTCGCGCCGATGCTCGCGGACAACAAGATCGACCTCGCATTCGTCACGCGCGACCGCAGGATGCGCGGCGAATTCGTGCGCAGCGAACCGATGGTGTGGGTGGGGGCGTCGGTCGATACGCCGGTGCTGAAGGCCTCGCCGTTGCCGGTGGGGTTGTACGAGCCGGGCTGCGTCGCGCGCCAGCACACGCTGGCTGCGCTGGATGGCGCGCGCATCCGTTATCGCGCGGCGTTCAGCAGCGCGAGCCTGATGGGGCTCGTCGCGACCGTGGATGCCGGTTTGTCGGTGATTGCGCTGACGCGGTGCAGCGTGCCGCCGCGGCTCGCGATACTCGGCGACGCGCAAGGGCTGCCGAGAATCGCGCCGCTCGAAATCGTGGTCGCGCGCAGCGCGAAATCGGATCGGCCGACCTGCGATTATCTGGCGCAGCAGATGGTGCAGGATCTGTCGCTGCGGTAGCCGAGCGTGCCAGCCTTAGCCGTTCAGGCACGCGAATAGGCGGTCACTTCACCCTCGACCGCGAGCCGCACGCGCTCACCCGGACGCGGGCACAGATAACCGGGCACGCGCGCGCGCACCATCGCCCGCGTCGCGGACTGCAATTGCAGCGCGACGCTTGCGTCCTGCCCCTGGAAGATCACGTCAGTGACGAGCGCGTCGTGTGCGGCGCCTGTGCGCGCGGTTTCATCGGCGCGCAGCAGGCGGATCTGCTCGGGACGCACCATCACGTCGACCGCACCGTGACCGACGGGCGCGACCAGTGCGAGTTCGCCGAGCTCGCAACTCGCGCGATCGTGTTGCGCGATGCCCGGCAACAACACCGCCTCGCCAATGAACGACGCAAGCTCGCGCGTCACCGGCCGGCGGTATAGCACTTCGGGCGTCGCGGTCTGGATCAGCCTCCCGTTCCACAGCACCGCGACCTCATGCCCGAGCGACAACGCCTCGGACTGATCGTGCGTGACCAGCACGGCAGTCGCGCCGGCCGCGGCCAGCGCACTTGCGACCGCTTGGCGCGTTTCGACGCGCAGCGCGGCGTCGAGCGAGGAGAACGGCTCGTCGAGCATGATCAGCGTCGGCGCGGGTGCGAGCGCACGGGCGAGCGCGACACGTTGCTGTTGACCGCCCGACAGTTGCTGCGGCGCGCGCTCGCCAAAATGCGCGGGCAGGCCGACCAACTCTAGCAACTCAGCGACGCGATGGCGCGCGCGGCGCTGCGTGCGAGGCAGACCGAACACGATGTTGTCCGCGACCGACAGATGCGGAAACAGCGCGCCTTCCTGCGGCACGTAGCCGATGCGGCGTTGCTCCGACGGTACGTGCAGGTTGTCGTCGACGACGCGCCGGCCATCGATCTCGACGCTTCCGCCGTCCGCGCGCTCGAAGCCGCACAACAGCCGCAGCAGTGTGGTCTTGCCGCTGCCCGAGGGCCCCAGCAGCGCGAGCAGCGTGCCGCGCTCGACCGAGAGATCGAGGCCGTGCAGCACCGGGTGACCGTCGAACGATTTCTGCAGTCCGCGGATACGAAGTTCGCTCATGAAAATCCGAAGTAGTCGAACAAAAGCAGCGATGAAAAAGCCGGCGCGTGTCAGCCGCGCTCGCCGAGCAGCGCCGAGCGGCCGAGCAGCGCGAACAGCAGCCCCGACGCGCACAGCGAGATGCCGGTCAGCAGCGCCGCATACGGCGCGGCCGCGGCGAACGCCATCGTCGACGTGTCGGCCCACACCTGGGTCGCCAGCGTTTGCGTGTCGAGCGGCGACAGCAGCAGCGTCGCGTTCAGTTCGGTGACGACCGAGATGAACACCATCGCCGCGGCAGCGCCGAGCCCGGGGCCCGCGAGCGGCAGCACGACGCGCACGAGCGTCTGCGTCCAGTCAAGGCCGAGCGCGCGCGCGGTTTCCTCGAGGCGCGGCTGCGCCTGCATGAATGCCGCGCGCACGCTGACGAGCGCGACCGGCATGAACAGGATCGCGTAGGCGACGATCAGCAGCATCGCGCTTTCATAGAGCGGCTGCAGCGCATGCACGGCGAGCGAGACGATCGCGAGCGCAATCACGAGCCCCGGCACGCCCTGCGCGAGAAACACGGTGCGCTCGAACAGCGTCGCGAAACGCGTCGGATAACGCACCAGCAGAAACGCGAGCGGCACCACGAGCAACGTGGTCAGCGCGGCGGCCGCGAGGCCGAAACCGAGCGACGAACACGTCGCGTTCCACAGCAGTTCGGGCGATACGTCGGCGGGCGTCACGGCGGCCGCGCCCGGCTGCGTGAGCCAGAAGCCGATCATGCCGAGCGGTACGCCGAGCGTCGCAAGCGTCAGCAGCGCAAAGCCCGCGACGACGAGCCAGCGCCACCCGCCGAGCTCGTAGCGCAACACCGCGCGGCGCGTGCCGCGATCGACGCGCTCATAGCGCGCTGCACCGCGCACGCGAAACTCGAACGCAAGCACGACGAGGCAGATCATGATCAGCAGACACGCGAGCAGCGATGCACCGCCGCCGTCGAAGCTGGTGCGATATTCCGCGTAGATCTGCGTGGTGAACGTATGAAAGCGCAGCAGCGTGAACGCGCCGAATTCCGATAGCACGCCGAGCGCGACGAGCAGCATGCCGCCCAGCAGCGCCGGCCGCAGTTGCGGCAGCACGACGCGCGCGAAACTCGTCCAGCGGTTGCAGCCGAGTGCGCGCGCGCTTTCTTCGAGTGCCGGGTCCATGCCGCGCAGCGCGGCGGCGACCGGCAGATAGACGAGCGGAAAATACGCGCAGGTCAAGACCAGCAACGCGCCGTTGAAGTCCTGCAAGTCCTCGCTCAAGGACACCCACGCATAGCTCGAAATGAAGGCCGGCATCGCGAGCGGCGCGGCGCACAGCACGGCCCACGCGCGCCGTCCGGGAAGATGCGTGCGCTCGACGAACCACGCGGCGGCCGTGCCGATCACCGCGCAAACGAGGGTAGTCGTGACGGTGATCAACGTCGTATTGACGAGCAGCTCGCCGACGAGCGGCCGCCAGATCAGATCGAGCGCGTCGCCGATCCCGAAGCTCGCCGCGCGCCAGAACGTAAACGCAATCGGCAGCAGCACCAGCAAAGCGCTGAGTGCTGCCGCCGCAAAAAGGCCGCGCGGCGCGCGCGTCCGCCCGCGCGCCGGGGCTGGGGGGACGGCCGGCGGACCGGCTGACAGTGCTTCGCTCATTTACAGCAGGCCTGCCTGACGTAGCAGCTTGCCGGCCTGGCTATCGTCGCCGAGCTGCTGGATCGTCAGCGTGGGCGGAGTCAGTTCGGCAAACGGCTTGAGGATCGGGTCCGGCGCGACACCCGCGTGCAGCGGATATTCGAACATCACGTGGCTGTTGGCCATCAGCTGCTGTGCGCGTTCGCTGACCAGATAGGCGAGAAACTTCTGCGCGCCGTCCGCGTTGTGCGCGGACTTCAGCACGCCCGCGCCCGATACGTTGACGAGCGCGCCGGCGTCGCCGTGGCCGAAGTGATAGATCGCGCTGCGGGTTTTCGCGTCGCCGATTTCCGCATGCAGACGCGACCAGTAGTAGTTGTTGATCAGACCGGCCGCGACCCCGCCGCGATTGACCGCGGCGACTACGCCTTCGTCATCGTCGAAGATCTGCGCGTTGGCTTTGAGACCCTTCAGCCACGCGAGCGTCTGCTCTTCACCCTTCAGGGCCAGCACCGCGCTCACGAGTGGCAGGAAGTCGGCGTCGCTCGGCGCGATGCCGACCTTGCCTTTCCATTCAGGCTTCGCGAGGTCGAACACCGATTGCGGCAGTTGCGACGGCTGCAGCTTCGTCGTGTTGTATGCGAGCACGCTCTCGCGCGCGGTCACGGCGACCCATACACCGCTCGGCGAATTGAAACGTGCCGGCACCGCGCGGAGCGTCGCTTCGTCGACCCTCGCGAGCAGACCTTTTTCCTCGAGCAGCATCAGCTCCGGCGAGTTCTCCGTGAAGTACACGTCGGCGGGCGACGCCGCGCCTTCCGCGACGATCTGCGCGGCGAGCGCCGGGCCTTCGCCGTTGCGCACTTTCACCGAGATGCCCGACTCCTTTTCGAAGTCCTTCGCGAGCAGATTGACGACCTGCTCGTGCTGCGCGTTGTACAGCGTGATCGACGCCGAGTGAGCCGCCGACGGCATCGTCGCGAGCGCGGTGAGCGACAGCGCGGCCATGCTGCCGAGCGCGCGCAGACGGGTGGCAAACCAGGAATGAGCCATGTTGCAGAAGTCCGTTTTGAGTGTGTTGAGTGAGCCAGGCGCTGCACGCCCGGCGTGCTTCATTTGCTGCATCACGTCTCGAACAGCCCCGCGCCGACATACGAACCCGGCTTCGCGCCCGGCGGCACGACGAAAATCGCGCTGCCGACGTGAGTCGTGAACTGGTTCATCATGTCGAACTTCGCGAGCCGGTCGTTGATCGGGATGAAGCCGGTGCGCGGGTCGCTCTGGTGCGCGATGAAAATCAGCCCCGCGTCGTACTCGGTTTCCTGGCGCCACGGCGGCCAGCGCTCGATATAGAAGTTCGTGCCTTCGTTGTACGAATACGAGCGGCGCAGAATCTGCGCGCCGTTGTTGCTCGCCGGATTCGACAGACGCACGTGCGAGTTCTCGGGGATCAGCGGGTTACCGTCCTTGTCCTCGGCCTTCAGATCCACCGCGTCGAATTCATGCTTGCTGCCGATCGGCGCGCCGCTGTACTTGTGGCGGCCGAACACCTGTTCCTGGAAACCGAGCTCGGTGTTGTCCCAGTGTTCGAGCGTGATGCGGATGCGGCGCACGACCGTGTAGGTGCCGCCTTCCATCCACGGCGCGTCGTCGGTGGCGCGAGCCCACACGAACTGGTTCATCAGCTCAGGCTTCGCGGTCGCCGGATTGTTGGTGCCGTCCTTGAAGCCCATCAGGTTGCGCGGCGTCTGAGCGCGCGGACCGGACAGGAAACCGGCCTGGCCCCAGCGCATCGCCGCGACGCCGTAGGCACGGCGCGTCAGTTGGCGTACCGCGTGAAACGCAACCTGCGCGTCGTTCGCGCACGCCTGGATGAACAGGTCGCCGCCGGTCTTCTCCTTGATCAGTTGATCGCCGTTGAAGCGCGGCAAATCGACGAGCGCGGCGGGGCGGCGCGACGCGAGCCCGTAGCGGTCCTTGCCGTCCTTCGTGAAGAGGCCGGGGCCGAAGCCGAACGTGATCGTCAGACCGTTCGGGCCGAGGCCCAGCACGTCGCCGGAATCGGGGGCGGCCTGGCCGCCGCCGCCGTCGCCGGCGGGCAGCGCGAAGGCCGTGCCGCCTTGCGTCAGGCGCGCGGCTGCTTCGGTCCACGTGCGCAGCAGGGCGATCACTTCGTCGCGCTTGTCGGTGCTCAGATCGAGCGCGGCGGCGTAGGTGTGGCTCTGCTGCGGCGTGACGATGCCGCCTTGATGCGGACCGTAGAACGGCTCGGCCGCGAACTGCGGATCGGCGTTCTGGGCGCTATGCGTGGGCGCCTTCGCGAGCGCGGGCGGCGAGGTCGCGAGGCCTGCGCCGAGACTCGCGCCGGCGGCGACCGCCGCGCCCCCCGCCTTCAGGAAGCCGCGTCGTGACGGCCGTGGGGAGTGATCGTTTGTCATGGTCAGTTCACCTTCCTGAAACCTGGGTGCCGCCTACTTCGCGAGCACCAGCGTGTTCACGTCGTCTTCGACGTAGTAGAAGCCGTCGCCTTCCGGCGTCATCGCGATACCGAACAGGTCGCCGTTGCCGGGGGGCGATTGCGCCTTGTCGGTATCGATCCAGCGTGCGTACAGCTGCTTGCCGGTCGCCGGATCGATCTCGACGACCTGGCCGTTCAACGCGTTGGTCACCAGCAGGTGGCCATTGGGCGCGGTGACCATCGCGAGCGGACGATGCAGCAGGCCGTCGGCGGTCAACTGGCGGCCGACGCCCGCGCTGCTGTCGCGCGTGAGCGGATCGTCGATCTCGGTGATGCGGTTGCCGATCGCGTCGGACACGTACAGCAGTTTCTGATCGGCCGACAGCGCGAGGCCGGTCGGCCCGACGAGGAACACGCCCTTGTCGGCCTGCGCGCCGAAGCCGCTGCCGATCACGGTTTCCTGCTTCACGACGGGCGGCTTGCCTGCCGGCACGTCGAGGTCGAGGCGCAGCACGGTGGCCTGCTTGAACACGGGCGGATCGCCTTGCGCGTCGCCGACGCCGAAGCCCGCGTTGCTGACGAACAGCGTTGCGCTCGTGCCGTTGTCGACGACCGCCATGTTGCCCCACGGATCGTTGATGTTCGGCGTCGAGATCGTCGACGCGATCTTGCCTTGCGGGTCGATCACGATCAGGCAGCCAGCGCCCTTGGTGCCGGTCGTGCCGTCGTTGCTCGGCGTGCTGCCGACGATCACCCAGCCCGACTTCAGCATCGTCATCGCGGTCGACAGGCCGATGCCGCCCGGGCATTCCTTCAGATCGCGCGGCACGGTCGCGAACACCGTCATCTGTCTGGTGTCCGGGTGATAGTCGATGATCGTGCTGCCGGTGCCCTGCAGGTTCGTCGAGTTGTTGAAGTTGCCGACCAGCACGTCGCCTTTCTTCACGGTGCCCGCGCTGACCGGCGCGACCACGAGCGCGTACGGATTCTGGTCGCCGTTATCCGGCACGGTGTTGATCAGCGTCGTGTGACGCTTGATCGTTTCAAGGAAGCCTTGCGGCTCGGCCTGCGCGCTGGCGGCCATCGTGAGAGCGGCGGCGCCGGCCATCGCGGCGAGCAGGGCTCGCGCGGCGCGCGCCGCAAGCTTGCGCGTAAGTTGATTCACGATTGGGCCTCCGTACGGGTGCACCAAGCGGGAGTGGCGGCGACGATAGAAAGCATGGGAAGTGCTGGTCCGGTTGCGTGGGGTGGCATGTGCTTGCGAGGATGAAAGCGCGCGGCGGGCGGCGTCAGAAGTTGATATTGGTCCGCACGCCGACGACGAAGGTGTTGCGCAGCGGCTGCGTCGGGTCGTTCGGGTTCTGGCCCGCACCGGCGTTGAACGTGTATTGCGCGTCGGCCTGCAACTGCCACCACGGATTGACCTGATATTGGTAGGTCGCCTCGAGCGTGGTTTCGCTGGTGCGCACGCCGTAGGGGCTGCCGTTGAATGCCAGGAAGTCCTTGTCGAGTCCGTTCACGTGACTGCCGACCTTGATGTAGGTCAGCGCGAGACCGGCGCTGTCGTTGTCACGGCCCTTGAACGGCGCCTTCAGCACGACGCCGAGGTTGGCCGCGACTTGCACGAGGTTGCGGTCGCCCGGCGCGCCCATCACGCGCGCGAACACGCCGAGACTGCGTGGTTCGTCGGAGTCGGGGCGCCACACCATCTGATCGGCGACCGCATAGAAGCTGTAATTGCCGCTGTGATTCACCGGAATGCCGGTCGACGCCGGATTCGCGAGCGACAGCCCCATGTTGTCGTAGCGCTGATCGGCGAACTTGTTGGTGTTGTACCAGACGCCGAGCTTGTAGGTGCCCGGCAGACCGCCGCCGCCCGTGCCGACCATTTCGCCTTCGGCCGGCTGGTTGATCGAGTACTGCAGCTCGCCGATCCACAACGCGCCGTTATGCAGGTTGAAGTTCGTGCCGCTCATGTTGTCCGGGTCGTTGCCGAGCGGGTCGCCCGAATACACGCCGGCAAGCGCGGTCAACGAAGGGGTGATCTGGCCGCGCACGCGCACGCCGAGACCCGCGAGCGGATAGGCGGGACCGCCCGACGGCATGTCGTACGAGGGCAGCGCGGGCCAGCCGAACATCGTGTTGAGGAACAGGGCCGCATACGTGCTCGTGATGAATTCCTGGTCGAGACTCTGCTGACCGATCTTCACGTCCACGCGTTTGTTCAGGAACGACTGCTGATACCAGAGCTCCCACAGACGCGTCGCGTCGTCGGCCTCGATGCCGCTCGCGGTATTCAACGTGCCGAGCTTGTTCGCGCTCAGGTTCGCGCCGTGAATTTGCAGTGCGCTGACGTTGAAGAGGCCGCCCGGCAGGCCGAACGCCTTTTGCGTATCCATCTGCACGGTAGCGGTGGTCAGGCCGTCGTAGTTGGCGCCGCGCGCGAGACCGCCGCGCAGATTGGCCAGCACTTCGCTGGTTTCGGTCAGCGTGAAGGTCATGCCGTACTTGCCGAGCCACGGACGCAGGCCGCCCATGTCGCCGAGCAATTGCTGGCGGTTCCAGAGGCCCGTCCACTGGTCGGTTTGCGTCGCCTGAATGTTCAGGTCGGCCTCGGGCGCTTCCGGGTTCGCATCGGGATTGGCTTCGGCCAGCGCCGCGTGGCCGGTCAACGAGGCACACGCGAAGGCCGTGCACAGTGCGACGCGCCGCATCGAAGGCAAACGCGTACGATGAGTTGCGCCGGGACCTGCGCAAGCGTCGCAAACCGGACGCGCATTGGCACGCGATCCATTGAGTTGGGCGAACTTCATCGAAATCCTTATGAGTGTTGTTTCGACCGATGTGATCAATCTGCGACTGCCTGGCGCGACATCGCGTGTTGTCCCAGGCTGCCAAAGCGGCTGATGGCGTGATCGTACGCAGGCGTATTGCGGCAGTCAACACAAATGAGAACGATTCGCAACAAGATTACTGGCATGTAATTCCCGGATTTACGGACTGCGCCTAAACTTTATGAGGACGTAAACAGATATTCATTAGCGCGTAATGAAAACGTATTGATGTAGTCAGGCCGAACGTGCGAAACGGCGAGGTGTCGAAGCGCACGAGTCACCCCGAAAGTCAAAGTAAGGAGGTAGAGATGGGCAAGCGCATTCTTCTGGTTTCGTTGCTGATGAGTGGTGGTCTGTTGCTGGGCGGCGCAGCGCACGCGCAGTTGAATCTGAAGCAGTTCGGCATCGGCGGGGGTGGCGATAACGCGGCGGGTGCCGGGGCGTCGTCGGGCGGCGTGTCGCAGTTGCTGCAGAGTTACGTGGGCGCGAACCAGCAGGTGCTGAGCGGACAGTCGAGCCTCGCGTCGGCGATGGGCATGACGAGTGCCGCCGGCCAGGCGCAGCAGGCGGCGGGGCTGCTCAGCGGCGGCACGCCGTCGGTCAGTCAGTTGACGCAGGTCGGCAGCACCCAGCAGTCGCTGTCGCAGAAGCTGACCGATGCGTTCGCGAATCATGCAAGTGGCGGCGCGTCTGCGACGCCGGTCAACAAGGAAGCGTTCACGCAGGGTCTGTCGTCGCTCGGCAAGGGTGTGAGCCAGTATTCGAGCTTGCAGTCGGGGCTCGGCAGCCTCGGTCAGATGAGTCCGTCGTCGCTGCTGCAATCGGGCCTCAATCCGCAGACCGCGCAAAGCGCTTCGTATATCGCGCAGTCGGCGCCGGGGCAGTTGCAGTCGCTGATGTCGACGCTGAGCTCGGCCGTGCAGTTCGCATCGAGCCACGGCATTACGGTGCCGTCGATCGCGACGTCGGCGTTGAAGGGGTTGTAGGCGCGTTTTCGCTTCGTCCCGCGCGCGGTCGAGTCAGCGCCGAAAGCCGCTATGATCGCGTCGAACCCGCAGTCCAACCGGAATTCCGCCGATGTCCCACACCATCAATCTGGAAAACTACTTCGCCCGGATCGGCTATCAGGGCCCGCGCGCCGCCACGCTCGACGTGCTGCGGGCGATTCACCGGCTCCATCCCGCCGCGATCCCGTTCGAGAACCTGAACCCGTTGACGCGCCGGCCCGTCAGGCTCGAGCTCGAAGCCGTCGAACGCAAGCTCGTGACCGAAAAGCGCGGTGGCTACTGCTTCGAGCAGAACATTCTGTTCGCGAACGTGCTGATGCAACTCGGCTTCCGGGTCACGCCGATGCTTGCGCGCGTCGTGTGGGGCCGCGAGCCCGGCACGATCTCGCCGCGCACGCATATGGTGCTGCGCGTCGATATCGACGGCGACGCATGGATCGCCGACGTCGGCTTCGGCGCCGTGACGCTGACCGCGCCGCTGCGGCTGACCGCCGGCCTCGCGCAGCCGATTCCGCTCGGCACGTTCCGTCTCGCCGACGCGGGGCGCGACACCGTCTATCTCGAGGTGCTGGCGCCGGACGAGAGCTGGACCCGCGTCTATCACGTCGATCTGCTCGCAGTCGAGTGGATCGACTACGAAACCTCGAACTGGTATACGTCGACGTCACCGGATTCGAAGTTCGTTCATAACCTGCTGGCGTGCCGCGTGTTGCCCGAACGGCGCCTGGCGCTATTCAACGATCAGTTCAACGAGCGCGACGCACGAGGGCAGATCGTCAACGAACGGCGCCTCGCGAGCGCCGCCGAACTCGCCGACTGTCTGCGTGAGCGTTTCGGCTTGAATCTGGAGGACATCGATATCGCCGACGTGTTCGAGCGCGTGCGCACGCGCGATGAGGCCGCATGAGCCGACCGCTCGAGGGAGCCGCGATGGTCGCACGTCTGATCCTGCAATCGCTGGCGTGGCTGGTTTTCATGGGCGTGCTGCTGTTCGGCGCGGCCGGCACGCTCGCGTGGCCGGCAGCGTGGTGGTATCTGTTCGAGCTGGCGGTATTGAGCTTGTGGCTCGGCTTGTGGCTCGCGCGTCATGATCCCGCGTTGCTCGCGGAGCGGCTCGCGCCGTTCGTGCAGGCGCAGCAGAGCCACTGGGATCGTGTGTTCATGGCCGCGATCGGGGCCGCGTGGTGCGGCTGGCTGATCCTGATGGGTTTCGACGCGATGCGATTTCGCTGGTCCGCGCCGCTGCCGTCGTGGCTCATGGGCCTCGGCGCGTTGTGCGTGTTCCTGTGCATCTTCATGTGCCGGTTCGTGTTTCGCGCGAACAGCTATGCCGCGCCGGTGGTCAAGATTCAGTCGAGCCGCGGGCACAAGGTCGCCGACACCGGGCCCTACGCGTACGTCCGTCATCCAATGTACGCGGCCGCGCTGGTGTTCTTCGTCGGCACGCCGCTGATGCTCGGCTCGTGGTGGGGGCTCGTGGCGCTGCCCGTGATGGCGTACGGGATGGGCTGGCGTGCGGTGCGCGAGGAGCGGCTGCTCGCCGGGCAGCTCGACGGCTACACCCAATACATGGCGCGTGTGCGTTACCGTTTCGTGCCGTTTATCTGGTAGCGCGTTCCAGCCGTCTCCCAGCGTCGAACCGGGTAAGATTGGGCCCGGCCGTCGGAGAACCGGCCACGGTGTACCTCATGTACCACCGGCGAACCACCGATGAGGTTTGGAGTGAAAACAACGACACAGGCGCGTATGGCGCCCGCCGCACAGGCCGAGCAGAAACAGCATTCCGCCGAACGCGCTCGCGATCGCGACACGCCGGTCAAGGCGATGCCCGCCTACGAGCAGATCAAACGCTACGTGCTTCAGCGCATCAGCGAAGGCGCATGGAAGCCGGGCGGGCTGATCCCTTCCGAAACGGAACTGGTCAAGGAGTTCGGCGTCGCGCGCATGACGGTGTCGCGCGCGCTGCGCGAGCTGACCGCCGAGCGCGTGCTCACGCGCGTGCAAGGCTCGGGCACCTTCGTCGCGCCGCAGCGGTATGAATCGACGGTGCTGGAGATCCGCAATATCGCCGATGAAATCGCCGCGCGCGGTCATCGTCATTCGGCGCGCGTGCTGACGCTCGAACCGAGCGACGACGCCGACGCGCTCGAAGCGCTCGGTCTCGCGAGCGGTCCCGCGTTTCACTCGTGCATCGTGCACAGCGAGGAGGGCGAGCCGATCCAGTACGAGGACCGCTTCGTCAATCCGAAGGTGTTCCCTGAATATCTGCGGCAGGACTTCTCGGTCGAAACGCCGAATCACTACATGGTGCGGCTCGCGCCCGTGCAGCGCGCCGAGTTTCGCATCTACGCGCAAAAGCCCGACGCCCATGTGCGGCGTCATCTGATGATGGATATCGGCGAGCCGTGTCTGCTGCTGTGGCGGCGCACGTGGGTCGGCGAGAACGTCGCGACGTCGGTGCGGCTATGGCATCCGGCGTCGCGTTTTCATCTGGCGGGGACCGTCTAGTACGGGTTCGGAAGCGTGCTTTATCCCTGGCGCTGCGAGGTATTCGGCGAAAAGCGGCAGCCGAGCCGGTAGCGCGAACCCGGATGCACGAAACGCGCGAACGTCACGGCGACGCCGCCCGTCCATGTGCGGCGCGTCAGCGTCAGGCACGGTTCTTCGGCGTGAATTTCGAGCAGCTCTGCTTCGGCAGGCGTCGGCAGCGCCGCGTCGACCACGTGTTCGAGATCGTGCATCGGCACGACCGTCAGCAGATACTCGGACGGCTTCAGCGCCGAGAAATCGTGCTGCAGAAAATCCGGCGCGACGGCCGGATTCACATAGCGATCTTCGAGCTGCACCGGCAGACCGTTCTCGCGATGCACGCAGATCACATGAAACACCGAAGCGCCCGGCGCCAGCCCCAAGGCGTTCGACACCGTGACCGACGCGGTCTCGCGCTGCAACAGCACCATATCGCAGCGATAAGCGTGGCCGCGCGAGCGGATCTCGTCGCCGATATGGGCGATCATCAATAGCGTGGACTGTGGCTTATTCGGCGCGACGAAAGTACCGACGCCCGATAGGCGCGTGACGAGCCCCGCGTCGGCGAGTTCGCGCAGCGCGCGGTTGACCGTCATGCGCGAGACGCCGAGCGTCGCGACGAGGTCGAGCTCCGAAGGCAGACGGTCGCCCGCCTGGCGTTCGCCCGAGCCGATGATCTGGCGAATGTGCTGTTTGACCTGCTCGTAGCGCGCGGCCGGCGCTTCGTCGCTGCCGCGCACGATTTTGGCCGCGGCGCTGGCCGCGCTGGCGGACGATTTGCCATGAGGCTTGTTGCGAACGGTGGCGCTCATAGGGGCGGGCTGTCGTCGGGGCCGCGCGTCCAGAACGCATTGCGGTCGAAGTAGTTTTGCAGAAACTGCCGCAGACGCGGCTGCGCGGCATCGTGAAACACGTCGCGCGGTTTGCCCTGCACGGCGATGCGGCCTTGATCGATGAATACGACCTTGTCGGCGACCTGCGCGGCAAAACCCATTTCGTGCGTGACCACGGCCATCGTCATGCCGTCGCGCGCGAGCTGCTTCATCACCTGCAGCACCTCGCCGACCAGCTCCGGATCGAGCGCCGAGGTCGGTTCGTCGAACAGCATGATGTGCGGCTCCATCGCGAGTGCGCGCGCAATCGCGACGCGTTGCTGTTGACCGCCCGACAGTTTCGCCGGATACGCGTCGCCCTTGTGCGAGAGGCCGACCGTCTCCAGCATCGCGCTCGCGCGGCGGCGCGCTTCGCCGTGCGACAGGCGCCGCACGCGCAGCAGCGCTTCCATCACGTTGCCGAGCGCGGTCATGTGCGGCCACAGGTTGAACTGCTGGAACACCATGCCGACGTTGCGGCGCACGCGGTTGATCTCGCCCTGCGAGGCGCGCACGCGTTTGCCGTTGCGCTCGGTATAGCCGAGCAGCTCGCCTTCGATGCGCACGTCGCCGTGATCGTAGGTTTCGAGCGCGGCGAGGCAGCGCAGCAGCGTGCTCTTGCCCGAGCCCGACGGGCCGATGACGCAGACCACTTCCGAGCGCGCGATCTCGAGATCGACGCCGCGCAGCACCTCGACATCGCCGAAGCGTTTGCGCAGATCGCGCACCTCGATCAGCGGCGCGGCATTCGATGCGTTCGCCGTTGCGCTGGCGGACGGCGCGGAAGATTGCGCGGGGGAGGACATGTCGGCGATGGCGTTCATAGGTGTTCCGGAATCATGCCATGAAGCGTGCGAGGCGGGCTTCGGCCCACATGCCCGCGCGCGAGGTCAGCTCGACTAGAGCGAGATAGCACACGCACAGCACCAGCAGGGTTTCGACGAAAGCGAAGGTGGCCGAGCCGATGCCGGTCAGCACGAACGTCAGTTCGGGCACCGTGACGATCGACAGCACTGCCGTTTCCTTGCTCAACACGATGATCAGATTGGTCAGCGCGGGCACGATCAGCACCAGCATCTGCGGCGCCTGGATGCGTACGATGGCCTGCCAGCGCGTGAGTCCGAGACACGCCGCCGCTTCGAGATGGCCTTTGGGCACCGACTGGAAGCCGGAGCGGAACGCCTCGGCGAAATACGCGCTGCCGTAGAGACCGAGGCCGACGATGCCGGCCGTCATCGGTTCGAGCGTGAGGCCGATGGACGGGCCAGCGTAGTACAGCAGAAACAGCTGCACGAGAAACGGCGTGCCGCGCAGCAACTCGATGTAGACACGCAACACGGCGCGCAGCCAGCGTCCGCAGAACAGTTGCAGCACCGCGATCAGGAAGCCGATCGCGAGACCGATTGCGACGCCCGCGGCCCAGCTGGCGAGCGTCGTCGCGAGGCCGGCGGCGATCGGCTGCAGGTTGTGCGTGATGACGGACGGGTCGAACGTTTGCATGGCGAGGTTCGCTTAAACGTGAGTCGATTCAGGCGTGCTGCAAACGGTGTTCGGCCGCATGCGCGACCAGCGCGAGCGAACCGCAGATCACGAAGTAGATGAGCCCGGCCGCGACATACGCTTCGAGCGGCCGGTAAGTGCTCGCGGCGATGTTCTGCGCGGTGCGCGTCAACTCGGCGACGCCGACCACCGAGATCAGCGAAGAAGCCTTGATCAGCAGCACCATTTCGTTGACGAGCGACGGCAGCGTCAAACGGAATGCTTGCGGCACCAGAATGCGCCGCAGCGTATCGAGCGGGGAAAGCCCGAGCATGCGCGCGGCTTCGAGATGTCCGGGCGGAATGCTCAGAAAACCGCCGCGCAGAATCTCGGCGATGTACGAGGCCGAGCACAACGACACCGCGCTGATCGCGGCGACGATCGGCGACACGTTGATGCCGGCGAACGGCAGCAGGTAGTACACGAGCAGCAGCTGCACGAGCATCGGCACGCCGCGAAAGAAGAACACGTAGGCGCCGCCCGCGAGGCGCGCGGCGCGATGCTGCGACAGCCGCGCGGTGCACACGCCGATGCCGACGAAGAATCCGATCACGAGCCCTGTCAGCGAAATGCCGATGGTGGCGAGCGCCGCATGCAGCAGCAGCGGCAGGCCCTGAACGAAGACGGTCGTGTTGAACATGGGTCGCGGCCGATGGAAGGGGAAGGGCGACGCGCGCCGCGCGACGGCGAAACTATTGCCCGACGCGGGACGCCCACGTTGAAGACGCTCAGTAGTTCGGCGTGGGCATCGTGGACGGCATCTCCATCGCGACACCGAACCACTTTTTCTGCAACGCGGCGAGGCGGCCATCCTTCTGCATCTTCACGAGCGCTGCGTTGAACGCGTCGGCGAGCGGTTTGCTGTCGGCGTCCTTACGCAATGCATACGCGAAGTACACCTTCGCGCCGAACGGCGGCTGCACGACCGCGAACATCTCGGGGCGCTGCTTCGCGACATACGCGATGTTGGTCATCGAGTTCGCTGCCGCGGCGATCCGGCCCGCCGCGAGGTCCGCGTAAGCCTGATTGTTGTCGACGTACTCGCGGATTTCAGGCTGCTTCGGCAGCGTGGCCGCGTAGCTCTTCAGCTGGTCCAGCTGCGCGGTGCCTTTGCCCGCGCCGACCGTCTTGCCCGCGATATCCGACGATTGCTTGATCGACGCATCGTTCGCGCGCTTGAGCAGCGCGTCGGTCGCATCGGCGACGGGCAGCGTGTACGTGTAGCGTTCCATGCGCGCCTTCGTGACCGTCAGCGGGCCACCGACCATATCGAACTTGCCCGCTTCGAGACCGGGCAGCACACTCGGCCACGGCAGATCGATGAAGCGCACCTTCACGCCGATTTCCTTGCCGATCTCCGCGAACAGATCCTTGTTGAAGCCGGCTTGCTGACCGTTCTCGAGAAAGTCGAATGGCGCGAACTGCATTTCGGTGCCGACCACCAGTTCGCCGGCTTTCTTCACTTTGGCGAGCTGGTCTTCGGCGTGCGCGGCGACGCTTGCCGCGCACAGCGCCAGCATGACCAGACGACATTTCCAGCCTGCAAGGATACGCATGGGGTTCTCCGGGGGCGAATTGGTGTTGGGTCGCCGGCGTGTCGAAGTCTTCGTTAGGACCCGCCGCGCCGGCGGCGCGATGCGGGCCTCGCTGGGCAGTATATACCGCGTTTCCGGTGAAAAATAAATGCTCGCTTGAGTAGAGAAAAGCCCTGATATCGACGCGTGCGAAGCAACTTGCGGCGCTGCTTTTGGCGGTATATACCACTGCAATACCGATCCTCGAAGGAGCCGCGCGATGCCCGTGACCCGCATTCCGATCATCGATGTCGCCGGCGTGCGCGCGGGCGATCAGCAAGCGCTCCGACGCGTCGCGAAGGAAATTCATGAAGCCTGTACGACGATCGGTTTTTTCTACATCGTCAATCACGGCGTGCCGCAAGCGAAGATCGATGCCGCCGCGCAGGCCGCGCGCACTTTCTTCGCGTTTCCGGTCGACACGAAACGACGCGCGGCGGTCAATCATCGGCATCGCGGCTTCAATGCGCTTGGCGACGCGACGATGTATCAGGCGAAGCGGCCCGATTACAAGGAGTTCTTCAGCATCGGCCTCGAACTGCCGGAAGACGATCCCGACGTGCTGGCGGGCCAGGCACTACGCGGGCCGAACAATTGGCCGGACTTCATGCCCGGGTTGCGGCCAGTGCTGTATGACTATTACGAGGCGGTCGGCGCGTGCGGGGCCGATCTGCTGCGCGCGGTCGCGGTGAGTCTCGGCATTGAAGAAAATTTCTTCGCGCCGCGCTACACGAAGCGCATGCAGCGCACGCAAATGGTCTACTACCCGCCGCAGCCGCAGCAGTCGGACGAAGATCAGTTCGGCGTCGCGCCGCACACCGACTACGGCTGCATCACATTGCTGTGGCAGGATCAGGTCGGCGGCCTGCAGGTGCGCGAAATCGCCAACGATACGTGGGTCGAGGCGCCGCCCGTCGAAGGCAGCTTCGTCGTGAACGTCGGCGATCTGCTCGCGCGCTGGACCAACGACCGCTTCCGCTCGACGCTGCATCGCGTGATCAATGCATCGGGGCGCGAGCGCTATTCGATCGCGACGTTCTACGATCCGACCTACGGCGCGCTCGTCGATCCGCGTGAGCTCGGCGCGAGCGACGCGCAAAGCAAATATCAGCCGGTCGCCGCGGGCGACTATATTCTCGGCCGCATCAACGATTCGATGGGCTATCGCAAGAAACTCGCCGCTACCGCACAGTAAGGACCTCCTGCATGACAGAACCGAGCATCACCGACGACAAGACGACCCAGACCGCAACCCCGACCGCAACCGCACCGCTCGCGACGACACTCGAGGCCTTGCGCGCCGTGCTCGGCATCGACGCGGTGCGTGTCGGCGAGCAGATCGGCGAACGCGCGCTGACGGACTGGACGCGCCACGAGCCGACGCGTCCGGCGGCGCTGCTGATGCCGCGCACGACCGACGAAGTATCGCGTGCGCTCGCGATCTGCCACGCCGCGCATCAGCCGGTGGTACCGCAAGGCGGTATGACCGGACTCGCGGGCGGCGCGATCGCGCGCGCCGACGATATCGCGTTATCGCTCGAACGTCTGGCCGGCGTCGAAGAACTCGACACCGCGTCGGCCACGCTGACCGTACGTGCCGGCACCACGTTACAGGTCGCGCAGGAAGCCGCCGAAGCAGCGGGCTTCGAACTAGCGCTCGACCTCGGCGCGCGCGGCTCATGCCAGATCGGCGGCAATCTCGCGACCAACGCGGGCGGCAATCGCGTGATCCAGTCCGGCACCGCGCGCGACCAGGTGCTCGGGCTCGAAGTGGTACTCGCCAATGGCGACGTGCTCAGTTCGCTCGGCAAGATGGTCAAGAACAACACCGGCTATGACCTGAAGCACTGGTTCATCGGTTCGGAGGGCACGCTCGGCGTGATCACGCGCGCGGTGCTGCGGCTGCATCCGCGACGTGCGGCGCGCCATACGGCGCTCGTCGCGCTCGACGATTACGATGCCGCGGTGAGCCTGTTGCGCCGTCTCGCGACGCGCTTCGGCAACGACATCGGCGCGTTCGAGATCATGTGGCCGGACTTCTACGATTTCGGCGTGAAGCTGACCGGCGCGCGCTCGCCGTTCGACGCCGCGCATCCGCTCTATGCGCTGATCGAACACGCGGGCTTCGATGCCGACGACGCGGGCGAACGTTTCGCCCAGGCGCTGACCGATGCGCTGCAAGCGGGCGCGCTGCGCGACGCGGTGATCGCGCAATCGGTCGCCGATGCGCGCGCGCTATGGGCGATTCGCGAATGCACCGCGGAGTTTCCGCTCAAGCTCGATCCGATCAACTTCGACGTGAGTCTGCCGATCGGCGAGATCGGCACGTTCGTCGACCGTTGCCGCGCGGCGCTCGATCAGCGCTGGCCCGGCAACGAAGCGTATTTCTTCGGGCATATCGGCGATTCGAATCTGCATCTGACCGTGGATGGTCATTCGATTCCGGGCGTCGAACATCACGCGGTCTATACGTTCGTCTACGAGATGCTGAGGCCGTTGCGCGGGTCGGTGTCGGCGGAACATGGCATCGGTTCGCTGAAGCGCGAGTTCCTGCCGATTTCGCGCTCGCCGGCCGAGCTTGCGGCGATGGTCGCGATCAAGCGTGCGCTCGATCCGAACGGCATTTTGAATCCGGGCAAGCTGTTCTGAGTTTCGATGAGAAGCAAATCAACGACTTCTGCCTCGCGTGCAAGTCCGCCATATTTTCACGATCAGCACATAAATAACGATCGCCACAATCAGATCTATGGCCGTCATTGCGGCGATGTAAAGCAGTTCATAATCGGCCACTCCGAGCTTATCGGAGATTTCGATCAATATTTGCTGCTGCTCCAGCGTCATGGGTGATGGGTACGTGTGGACATATCGCACCGATAACAAAAACAAAGCCAAAAAAAGAAACAGCTTGCAAAGTCTACGGGCAAGTGTCGCCAATTGTCGTTACCTCGATCCATCCGTAAGCGTGTAGCCCTGAACTTTGCGCCTCGCCTTTACGAGAGGGTCGATACTAACGTATTAATCGCGCCTCGTGATTTTGAGATAATGGTCGAACAAATCCACGCAATATTGCGACACGCCGGCTTCCATCAAAATCTCTTGTTTTATGCCTGGCTTTTATTGTCCGAATGCGTGGCGCATCGGCCATGCTTCGCCGTCAATGCGCATTCAGATAGCCGACGATCAACGGATAAACATCGACCGCCGCGTTCTTGCCGAAGATGCAGTCGATATGCCCATACCCCGGGATCAGATGCCGCTCGTACGGCTGCTCGGGGAAGCGCTCGCGCAGCAGGTCGTAAGTGCGCGCGGTGCTGACCGGCAGATAGGTTTCGTTCTTCTCGCCGTGAATGAAGCCGATCGGCAAACGCATGCCCTCGAGTCCTTTCATGCCGTCCGCGCCGGTCAGATACACGTCGTCGCCGCGCGCATCGACGACCTGGCCCGCGCGCACCATCGTGGCCAGATGCTGGAACACGGCCATGTCGTGAATGCCGAACAGTTCCTGCAGGTTCGCATGCAGCGCCTCGTTCAGCTTGTCGTGCTCGTAGAGCAGGCCATACAGGAACGTCGCGCGATGACAGATCGGATTGCCGCAGCCCTCGCCGTGATCGAGCGGATAGAGACGCAGCGCTTCGTCGAACAGGTTCGCGGGCCACGAATCTTCCTGCGTATAGGCGGTGAGCTCGCGTATGCGCAGATGCTGCATCAGGTCGGGAATATGCAAGCCGGCCTTGATCCGTTGCAAGGTGCCCGGCACCGGATGCGCGGACACCTGCGAAATCACCGCCGAGCGCACACCGTCGAGTCCATGGAGAAGCGACATGCTGAGCGCGAGGCCGCCCAGGCAGTGGCCGAGTACCTGAATGTTCGGCGCGCCGGTCACTTCGCGAATCTTCGCGACGGCGGCGGGAATGTCCTCGCGCGCGACTTTGTCGACGTTGGTCGGCACGAGCACGCTCGGCAGTTCGATGCTGACGCGCAGATCGACGAGCCACACGTCGTAGCCCGACGCGTACAGATATTCGACGAGGTTGGTCGGTATCAGATCGGTCGAGAAGATGCGGCTCGATACGCCCGAGCCGTGGATCAGCAGGATCGGCTTCGCGGCTTTGCCCGCGGCCGGATCGCAGTAGCGCGTGAGCTTGAGCCGCGTGCGGTCGGGTGTGTCGAAGTACGTGACCTGCGGCGCCGGCGCGCGCAGCGTGCGTTTCGCGCGCGGCGGTATGTATGGATCGTAGAACTGCAGCGGCGCGGCCACGCCGCCGTATTCGGTGAACAGCACGCCCGCGAAGAACTTGCCGAACTTCAGCGTCCATTCGAGGCGCGTCTTCAGGTCGGGCGCGTGTGTGACTTCGAGCGTGCGCTGCTGCTTCAGGAAGTTTTCGGGCGTGATGATCAGCGTCGCGGTGCCGACGACGGGCGCATCGTCCCGCGCCGCGGCGCGAATCTCCGCATACAGCGTGTTGGTCTGCTCCCACAGGTTGATCGGCGACGTGCGCGTGATGATCTTCTTGCCGGTCAGATACCAGGTGTTGCCTTCGACCGCGTCGAGCGTCATCCGGTAGTTCATGTTGCGTTCGTCGACGTCGGATTCGTCGACGACGAACAGGTTGAAGGTGCCGTCGCTGATCGTCAGCGGTTGGGCGGACAGGGCGGGGCAGGTCAGTGTGCCGGCGGTGCGCGCGAGGTGATTCGGGTTGCTCAGCATGTCGGCGAGATCGTCGGACTCGACCGTCAGCGTGAATTCGATCGGGCTCTTCGCGGCTTCGCCCGCCACGCTGGGCGTGTAGGTGCCGACCATCGTCTCGGTGAAGCGCAGGCCGATCTTCTGTGCGGGCGGCGCGGCGGCGGTGCCCCTCGACATGTAGTCGATCGACCAGTCGTGCGCTTTGGCCAGCAGCGCGCAATTGCGCTCTGCGAGCGCGGAGATGGTCAGCAGCGGATTGACGCCGAGCGACATCGGCATCACCGCGCCGTCCATCACGTAGAGGCCGTCGTGCACCGCGACGCCGGCCGTGTCGCTGAACACGCGGCCCAGATGATCGACCACGCCATGCGCGGCGTCCTCGCCCATGCCGCAGCCGCCGAGCGGATGCACGGTGACGGTGCGCCGGCCGGCGATCTTCGTCGAAATCGGGTTGCGCAGATATTTGCCGCCGAGCGGTTTGGTCGCCTCGATCAGCACGTTCTCGATGCTCTGGAAGATCGGCTGGCGTCCCGCGTTTTTCCATTCGATGCGCGCACGGCCTTTGTCGCCGACCGTGATGCGGCCGCTTTCGTCGTCGTGCGCCATCACGAGGTAGCTTTGCGTGTGATTCATCGCACCGTGGTACGGGCCGCGGATCAGGCTTTCGAGCGCACGCGCGTCATAACTCATGCGCTGGAGCAGCGACGGGGCTCCAGCCGCATCCACGCCTTCGAGCGGCGCGACCGCGCCGAGCATGCCGACGAGCGCCTCGCCGACCGCACCGGCCAGCGAGCCTTCCTCGATCACATAGCCATCCTTGACGTTTTTCTCGTCGGCGCGATTGTCGATCAGGCCGGTGATGGTCGGCCCGACCGGCGGAATCTGCCCCGGCTTGTGCTCGCCCCAGCCGACGCCGTTGATCGTGTCCCCGGTGTTGTACGCGAAGGCGAGCACGTCGCCGTTGCCGGTGAAATGCTGGCCGAGCATCTCCGACATGCTCAAGCCCGCCTCGCGCGAGCGCAGCAGCAGCGCCGTCGAGCCGATCGTGCCCGCCGCGACGATGACGACATCGGCCAGCACGAACAGATCGGGCGCGTCGTAGCTTTCGCGGCCGAGCTTCACGAGCTGGAAGTTGACCTTCCATTGCTGCGTGTCGGGATCGCGCAGTACCGAATGCACGGCCGTGCCGGTGAAAATCTGCGCGCCGTGGGCGACCGCGTCGGGCAGATAGTTCATGTGGGTCGAATTCTTCGCGTCGTAGTTGCAACCGGAGTTGCAATCGCCGCAACCGACGCAGCGCTGCTGCTCGACGCCCGCCGCGTTCGGGCCGTCCTTGAACGTGACCGTGATCGGCGGACGGCTGAAGCGGTCGGCCATGCCGAGCGCCTGGGCCGATTTTTCGAGCGCTTGCAGCTTCGGCAGCGGCGGGAAATCGTCGGGCACCGGCGACGGTGACAGCATTTTCCAGGCGAGCGCATAGCCGTCGTCGCGTCCGGCTTGGTCGGCGCGCAGCGCGGCCGGCCAGCGCGGGTCGTCCCACAGGCGCGGATCGGCCTTGAGCGCGACGTTCGCATTGATCAGAGACGTCCCGCCGAGCCCACAGCCCACCACCGCGTTGACGTCTTCATTTACGTGCACTTCGAGCAGCGCGAGCGGCGAACCGATCTGCGCCTCGGCCGTGTTGTACTGGATCTGCTCGACGCCCTGCACGGGCGTGCGCGGATACTCGCCGGCCATGAATTCGCGGCCGCGCTCGAGCACGCACACGCGCCGGCCCGCGCGCGCCATGCGGCTCGCGGCAATCGCGCCGCCGTAGCCCGAGCCGATCACGACCACCTCGTAATGCCGTTGCAGCGCCGTCGGCGCGCTCGATAAGCGGTTCATCAGGACCACCTCGTCTGGAATCGGATGCGGGGAATGGAAGCTCGACTTCGGAACAAAGACGGCGTGCTGTGGGAGCTTTTTTATCGTAGGCGGAATATCGGTGCAAAAAAAGCGCGCCGTGGAGGGCGCGCCGAAGTCGTAGCGTGCGACGTTCAGGGCTGCACGCCCGGCCGGCCGTTGCCGGGTGTACCTGGCCGTACGGGCATGCGCACTTACCGCGCTTCTTATGTGGCCTGTTGGTTATCCGAACTATTACGCGGCCACTTCATAGAATTCGCTATCGCTCGATTCCGCCGCGAGCAGATTCAGCGCAACCAGAATCGCCGCGCGATTGTCGACGTCGATCTCGATGCCGAGCGCGTCGGTGAGCCAGCGGCCGAGCTCGGTGTTGGAAAATTCCTCGGCGCCGGCCGTCTTTTTCATGGTGACGCCGAGTTTGACGGCGCGATAGTGATAAGAGGGCACCCGATGCCGAGCCGCGACCGCCGAAAGCCCGCCTTTGCCTTCGGAGCACCAGCCGAGGCTGCCGGCCAGCACGATCCGCTCGGGTTCGTCGAGCCCTTCGATGAACTCGCGCGCCGCGCGCCGCACGCGCTGTTCGTCGAGGCCGTATTGCAGCAGCACGCTTTCCACCGGGTCTTCGAGCGCGTGCGCGTGCAGATCGATTTCCTGCGCGACGCCCTCGGTCTCCATCGACACATTGCGCTGATGGCACGCGCTGCGCAGGCAGTCGATCAGATAGCGGCGGAAATACGCGCATACCGCGTAGCTGTTGGACGGTGCGCTGTCGGCGCGCGCGTTCGTTTCGGTGTGGCCGGGCGCGAGTCGCAACACCTTCGCGTAGATGAACTGAGCGACCAGTTCTTCCTTGTCCTCGCCGAGCGCCTGCAATTCGAGCGGGTGGTAGGTCCGCAACGCGCGCTTGACCAGTTCGACCATCGACACCATTTCGTCCGCTGAGAGCCGGGTGCGTCTGCGCCACAGATCGGGGAGGATCGCGTCGTCGAGTTGGCGGGCGAACTCGTAGCTCGGGACTGCGCCCATGGAAAACCTCCGTCACTGTTGGCAGGGAGCGCGGCGAGCCGCGGCGCGTGGGCCGCGAGTCGAGGGAAGGTGGCTGAAATGCCGCGCTGAAACGTGAATGCAGTATGGTTCGCGGCAAGGCCGTCGCCTATATGGATTAAGTGTTAGCTGATGGGTAAACTGCCGGGTAAACCTTCCGGTGGATTGCTGACGATTCGTCTGAAGAGCGGGCATTCGCCGTAGAATAGACCGCGCGGGCGGCGCGTTCGGTCGCCCGATTCGACCCGCGGTTGCCACGAAGTGCCGGAGCGCCGCCGCTTCGTCAGTATTTCGTCTCAACGAAGTTGCCATGCCCGCGCGATAAAGCTGCGTGGGATCGGCGTAGGCGCTAAAGCGCTCACGCCGATCGACAGAGGAGACCGCCCCATGCGGGCCGACCCGATCCAGCGTGCCATCGACGAAGACCTCGTGCGCGTGCTCTACGCGCAGGATCCGATCGCGTTCTTTTCGCACTGGTTTTCGATCGCGGTACTGGTGGCGATCTACTGGCCGCATGTGCCGGCCCCGCCGCTGTTTATCGCGTGCTTCGTTTTTTATGCGCTCGCCAATTGCGCGGGCCTGGCGCTGTGGATTTGCAATCGCCGTTATCCGCAGCTCGTCTCGCCGCGCGACTGGATCTATCTGCACGCGCTGCGCGGTGTGCTCCTCTATAGCGGGCCGGGCTTCGCGGTGTGGTTCGCGTTCCAGAGTCCGCAAACCGATCTGCCGTTATTGCATACCGTACTGCTGGTGACGCTCGCGGCCGGCGTGTTCATGTCGAATGGATTCGATCTCCTCAATTTTTCGACGTCGATTCCGTTTCTGCTGCTGCCGTCGATCGTGCTGCATTTCGGCTCGCATACGTTCGATCGCACGATTCTCGCGATCGTGCTCGCGTTCTTCTTCTGCGCGATCAACGTCTACGCGATGAGCTATCGCAAGCTGTTTCGCCAGGTCGTGCAGGCGCGTGTCGATCAGCAATACCTCGCGGAATCGCTGGCCGCGCAAAAGCGCGTCGCCGAAGAAGCGAGCCTCGCGAAGACGCGCTTTTTCGCGGCGGCAAGCCACGATCTGCGTCAGCCGCTGCATGCGATCGGCCTGCTTGCGGCATCTCTGAACGATCCGGCGGCGACGCCCGCGCAGCACGCGAAGACGGCCGGGCACATCGTCTATAACGTCGAGGCGCTCAATCAGCTGTTCAACCAGGTGCTCGATCTCGCGCGGCTCGAAAGCGGCGTGACCCAGGTGATCCGGTTGCACTTCCGGCTCTCCGAGCTGTTCGAACGGGTCGGTAGCCAGTATCGTCCGCAGGCCGCGGCGAAGGGGCTCGCGCTGCGCATCGCGCCTACGACGATGGTCGTCTACGACGATCCGGTGTTGCTCGAACGCGTGTTGAGCAATCTGCTGTCGAACGCGGTGCGTTATACGGAGCAAGGCGCGATCTGGCTCGGCTTCCGGCGCGCGGGGCGACAGAAGGGCGGCTATATAGAGGTGCGCGATTCGGGCGTCGGCATGGCGCCGCAGGAGCACGAGCGCGTTTTCGAGGAGTTTTACCAGGTCGAGAATCCGCAGCGCGACGCGCGTCAGGGGCATGGACTCGGGCTGCCGACCGTCAGGCGGCTCGTCGGCCTGCTCGGCGGCGAGTTGCAGCTGCGCTCGGCGCCGGGGCGCGGCTCGGTGTTCCGCTTTGCGGTGCAGGCGGGTGACGCGAGCGGCATCGTCGCGAGTCTGAACGATTCGGTCGCGGGCGGCCCGGCCGCGCAGGGGCGGCGCGTGCTGTGCATAGACGACGAGCCGTCGATACTCGAAGGCCTCGCGAGTCTGCTCGAGCGCTGGGGCTGCGACGTGCGCGGCGCGCGCGACGAAGCCGGCGCGCTCGCCGCGCTCGCGGACGGCTTCGTGCCCGACGCGGTGCTGTGCGACTACCAGCTCGCCAATCACCGCACCGGCGCGCAGGCGCTGAGCGCGATACGGGGCGTGCTTGCGCGGGAGGGGCACGGCAATGTGGTGACGCTGCTCATCACCGGCGATATGGCGTCGGCGGAACTGACGGCGCTCGCGTTGCAGGGGATTCCGGTGCTGCACAAGCCGGTGACGCCGGCGCGGTTGCGGCGCACGCTGGAAATGCTGTGGCAGCAGGCGGAGCTCGATCAGGGGCGGCCGGCGGGTGCGGTGGTGTTGGGGGGCGGAGCGGCGGACGACCCACCGCCGTCGCCCGCCGCGGCCGGCTCGCCGCAAGCCGAAGCGGGCTCAGGCGCGCAAAGCGAAACGCAGCCTTAGAGGCGAGAAGCAAAGACGGGTTTGGCTTGCGGCGCAGCACAAAGCGCTACAACGTCTTCCCGGCCTCCAGCCATCCATTGATTACGGCGATCGCCGTCGACCGGTTATGCACACCGAGCGCCCGAAAGATCACCGACAGATGCACCTTCACCGTGCCTTCGGCGACGCCGAGATCGCGCGCGATCATCTTGTTGGTCCAGCCGCGATGCACGAGCCGCATGATGTCCTGCTGACGTGGTGACAGGTTCTCCAGCAGATGCTGCTGATGCGGCTGCAGCGACGGTACGTGCGTGACCGGTTCGAGCTGCGGGACGGTGCCGGGGCCCGGCCCGCGGACGGCTTGCGCGGCGGCACCCGGGGCCGGCACACGTGCCGATCCATCCGCATCGGCCCTCGCCTGCGTCTCGCGCGAGCCGAGCAGACTCAGCGCCTCCATCGGCACATAGGCACCGCCGGACAGCACCAGTTCGATCGCCTTCAGCATCACGCTGGCGGGCTGGCGCTTGGGGACGAAGCCGAGCGCGCCGGCCGCGAGCACCGCGCGCATCTCGTCGGGCGATTCCTCGGCGGACAGCACCACGACCGGCAGCGCCGGATTCGCCTTCAGCAGCGTTTCGAGCGACGTCGCGCCGCTCATGCCCGGCATATGCAGATCGACGATCGCCAGATCGTGATTCGCGTCGGGGCGCGCGGCGGTCGCAAGCGTTTCCCAGCTGTCGGCTTCGTCGAACTGGGCGTCGGGATCGAAGCCGCGCAGCATGCCTTTGACGCCTTGCCGGATCAGTTCATGGTCGTCGGCTACAAGAAACTTCATGATGTCTCCGCGAGTCGAGCCTGTCCGTTGAGGGCTGCCGCCGTTGCGCTGCGATGCGCGTGGCCGGCTGCCGGCATCGTTCGATGCGCTTCGTGATGTTAAGGCAGGTCTCCCGCGCATAGGTTCCGGCTTGCTACGTAGACGAGCCGCGCGCCCCGTTTTTGAAGCGCTGACGCGCACGATCCGGAAGGTTATGCCCGCCGGATCGACACGGGTTCGCGCGCCGCTATCTGACCGCGAACAGCGTCGCATTCATCAGAAGCTTGAAGGCGAAGCCGAGCGACATCGCCGCGGTCACGCCGAAGCACCATAGCGCGATGAACCAGAGCCAGCCCGGCAGTTTGCGGCTGCGCGTTGCGGCAGTGGCGGTGGGAGCCGACGCACTGGCACCCCGCGTTTCAGTGATAGTGATGTTGGTCGCCATGACGCACCTTGCCTCGAAAGACCCAGTAACCCATCGTCGTATAGGCGACGATGATCGGCAGGATCACCGCCGCGCCGGCCAGCGTGAACGTCTGGCTCGAGCGTGGCGCGGCGGCTTCCCATAGCGTGATGCTCGACGGAATCGCATACGGCCACAGACTCACGAGCAGCCCGAGATAGCCGAGCAGCACGAGCGCCAGCGCGAGCACGAACGGCGTGTTGTGATGGCGCGCGCGCACCGCGCGATGCATGAAGAACGCGCAGATCGCGACGAGGAACGGCACCGGCAGCAGACGGTAGAAGATCCCGTCATGGAACCAGCGTTGCGCGATGCCCGCATCCATCAGCGGCGTCCACAGGCTCACGAGCGCGATGAAGCCGAGCAGCACCAGCGTCAGCGGCCAGACCACGCGATGCAGCCGTCGCTGCAGATCGCCCTCGGTCTTCGCGATGAGCCAGCAGCAGCCGAGCAGCGCGTAGGTTGCGACGAGTCCGAGGCCCGTCAGCAGGCTGAACGGCGTGAGCCAGCCGAACGCGTCGCCGGCATAGGCGCCATCGGCGACCGGAATGCCTTGCAGGAACGCGCCGAGCACGATGCCCTGGAAGAACGCCGCGCCCGCCGAGCCGCCGATGAATGCGAGATCCCACAGATGCTTCGTGCGCCGCGACTTCGCGCGGATCTCGAACGACACGCCGCGAAAGATCAGGCACACGAGCATGAACACGAGCGGCAGATAGAGCGCCGACAGCACGGTGGAGTAGACGACCGGAAACACTGCGAACAGCGCGGCGCCGCCGAGCACGAGCCAGGTTTCGTTGCCGTCCCACACTGGCGCGACCGTGTTCATCATCAGGTCGCGTTCCTTTTCGTCGGGGAAGAACGGAAAGACGATGCCGATGCCGAGGTCGAAGCCGTCCAGCACCACGTACATGAAAAGGCCCAGCGCGATGATCGCGGCCCATACGACGGTTACGTCCATTTTTTCTTTCTCTCGAAGCGTAGGTTAGACGGCGTCGATCATCTGATCGGCGGCGGACAGCGGGCGGCGCGCGGTCTGCGCGGGCGTCGGCTGCGGCAGGCCGTGGGACATGTCGTTCGACGTGCCGCCAGGCAGCGCGGGACCCGAGCGCATCAGCTTGAGCATGTAGTAGATGCCGGTGCCGAACACGAGGAAGTAGACGGCCACGAACGTCATCAGCGACAAACCAACCTGCTGCGTGGTCAGCGGCGACACCGCCTGCGACGTGCGCATCACGCCGTACACGACCCACGGTTGACGGCCCGCTTCAGTGGTGACCCAGCCGGCCAGCAGCGTGATGAAGCCGCTCGGCCCCATCGCGACGCACAGCCGCTGGAACCACTTCGCTTCGAACAGGCGCCCGCGCCGGCGCAGCACCCAGGCCGCGATCGACATCGCGATCATCAGCACGCCGAGGCCGGCCATGATGCGGAAGCTCCAGAACACGACGGTCGAATCCGGCCGGTCCTGCGGCGGAAATTCCTTCAGACCGCGGATTTCGCCGTCCCAGCTATGCGTGAGGATCAGGCTGCCGAGGTGCGGCACCGACACCGCGTAGCGCGTGGTCTCCGCCTTCATGTCGGGGATGCCGAACAGGTTCAGCGCGGTACCGCCTTTTTCGGTATCCCACAAGCCTTCGATCGCCGCGATCTTCGCCGGCTGATACTTGCGCGTATTGAGGCCGTGCTGATCGCCGACGAATGCCTGGATCGGCGTGAGGATCAACAGCAGCCACAGCGCCATCGAGAACATCTTCTTGACGGCGGGATCGCGCCGGCCGCGCAGCAGATGCCACGCGCCGACCGCCGCGACCACCAGCCCCGCGACGATGAACGCCGCGAGCGCCATATGCGCGAGCCGGTAGGGGAACGACGGATTGAAGATGATCTTGAACCAGTCGAGCGGCACGACATGACCGTCGACGACTTCGAAGCCCTGCGGGGTCTGCATCCAGCTATTGGACGCGAGAATCCAGAAGGTCGAGATCAGCGTGCCGATCGCGACCATCAGCGTCGCGCCGAAGTGCGCCCGCGGACTCACGCGCTGCCAGCCGAACAGCATGATGCCGAGGAAGCCCGCTTCGAGAAAGAATGCGGTCATCACCTCGTACATCAGCAGCGGACCGGTGATCGGCCCGGCGAAACTCGAGAAGCCCGACCAGTTGGTGCCGAACTGATAGCTCATCACGACGCCCGAGACGACGCCCATGCCGAAGGCCACCGCGAAGATCTTCGACCAGAACAGACAAAGATCTTTGTAGTAGGCCTTGCCGGTTTTCAGCCAACGCCATTCGAGAACGGCGATGAAACTGGCGAGACCGATGCTGAGCGCGGGGAAAACGATGTGAAAAGAAACGGTGAACGCGAATTGAATGCGCGCGAGATCGAATGCCGATAGTGCGGAGTTCATGATCCTGTTGTGCGTGATGGCCGCGTGAGCGGACTTACGCGCGTCGACCGATGTCGGTGCGCACTGCGCTGGGCAGATGGCGCAAGAGTAGGGGATCGAAACAAAAAGTGCTGCGACGCGATGTGCGTCAAAAAACCGCCTTGTTTTATGCGAAATTCGCTTATCGATGAGGCAAGCCGTTGTTGAATATCAAGTTTCTTTTGGCGGCTGATACGTGGCCGTGTGTGCCTCGTCGCGTGAGCTGCGTCAATCGACCGCGCTGCAGCAATGAGTTTCGCGCAGCCTTGCGCGGCAAGGTCGCGGGCGGTGTCTGTCGCCAGCCGACAATCGATCCATCCAAACCGACTTCGTCGGTGGGCGTGCTGGTCAGGCGATTTTTTTACTTCTACGATGCACGCTGCCGCCTGGCCGTTTCAGCTTGTTCTCTTCAGTATTCGTTGCGCATTATCCGTTCGCCATTCGTTTGGTGTTGATGTTATTTCGCGGCGGAATTTCTCAATAGGTCATGACTCATTGCCGCATTCGCTCGGCGTTCTGTCATGCGTCGCGCGCATACTTCGTGAGCAGCGTCCGCTTCATCCACCTGCCGGCGACGGCAGACTTCATCGACAAGGAGTCAGCAGATGAGCACGATCAGAACGAAAGACGGTACCTCGATTTTCTACAAGGACTGGGGCCATGGCCGCCCGGTCGTGTTTTCGCACGGATGGCCGCTGACCGCCGATGCGTGGGATGCGCAGATGCTGTTTCTCGGCAGCAAGGGCTTTCGCGTGATCGCGCACGACCGGCGCGGTCACGGCCGCTCGGAGCAGCCATGGGACGGCAACGAGATGGACACCTACGCCGACGATCTCGCCGCGCTGATCGAACATCTCGATCTGCAGGACGCGACGCTGGTCGGCCATTCGACAGGCGGTGGCGAAGTTGCGCATTACATCGGCCGGCATGGCACGGGGCGCGTCGCGAAGGCTGTGCTGATCGGCGCGGTGCCGCCGCTGATGCTGAAGACCGCCGATAATCCGCTCGGCCTGCCGATCGACGTGTTCGACGGCATCCGCAAGGGCGTCGCGAACGATCGCTCGCAGTTCTTCAAGGATCTGGCCGTGCCGTTCTACGGCTACAACCGGGAGGGCGCGACGGTGTCGCAGGGCGTGATCGATTCATTCTGGCGCCAGGGCATGGCCGGTTCGATCAAGGGGCTATATGACTGCATCGAGCAGTTCTCCGAAGTCGACTACACCGAAGATCTGAAAAAGATCGACGTGCCGACCCTGGTGCTGCACGGCGACGACGACCAGATCGTGCCGATCGACGCAGCCGGCCGACGCACCGCGGAGATCGTCAAGAATGCCACGCTGAAGGTTTATCCGGGCGGCCAACACGGCATGTGCACGGTGGAGGCCGACAAGGTCAATGCCGATCTGCTCGAATTCATCGGCGCCTGAGCGAACGTAACGATGTGATCTGTTGAGGGCGCGGGCGGCATACGGACGCCGCTCGCGTCGGACGCCACGCGCCCGCTGGCGTCGCGTAAATCCACTCCTGGAACAAAAATCCAATTAGTTATACGATGTCGCACGAACGTGACGTTCCTATGCCTTTGTTTTTTAACGAGGTACGAAACCGCCGCGCAGTAATTTAAGGGTAAATGCGGAGTTGAAATCCGCTTGTCCATCGTTGATAGTACGTTATCGTACAACTTGAGTGTGTTATGCGACGCGCGCAGCGCGATTCGCCGGCCGCTCAGATCCTCTGTCTGTTCTCTGAAGACCTCGCGCGCGGCGCAGTAAAAGGAACCCCTATGAAGAAGATTGCCCTGAGTGGCGCCGGCGGCCAGCTCGGCTCCGTGGTACGTGCTGAATTCGTCGCGCGCGGCGTGCCGTTGCGCTCGGCCGCGGGCTCCAAAGTACTGACGCCGCTCGTCGACGGCGAAGACGTGATGAACGGCGACCTGCGCGATCCGGCGGTGGTCGACCGTCTGCTGAACGGCGTGGACGTGCTGATCCATTTCGCCGGCACGAGCGTCGAGCGTCCGCTGCCCGAGATCATCGAGAACAACCTGCGCGGCCTCGTCGAAGTCTACGAAGGCGCGCGCCGCAACGGCGTGAAGCGCATCGTGTTCGCGAGCTCGAACCACGCGATCGGCATGTACCCGGTCACCGAGCATCTGAGCCTCGACTGCGAACTGCGCCCGGACGGCTTCTACGGCCTGTCGAAGGTGTGGGGCGAAGCGCTCGCGCGTATGTACTGGGACAAGCACGGCATCGAAAGCGTGTGCGTGCGGATCGGCAGTTGCCTCGAGCGTCCGACCGAGCAGCGCCATCTGAGCACCTGGTTCGGCCACAAGGACCTGATGCATTTCCTCGAGCGCTGCATCGAAGCGGAAGACGTCGGCTTCCTGACCATCTGGGGCGTGTCGGCCAATACGCGCAGCTGGTGGGACAACAGCGGCGCCGCGCGCCTCGGCTACGAGCCGAAGCAGAACGCCGAGGACTACGCGCAAGACATCCTGTCGCGCCCGAATCCGCTCGATGAACTGTGCCAGCGCTACCAGGGCGGTAGCTTCGTCGGCATCGACTATTCGCGCAAGGCTTAAGTCCCGTTCGGTTTGACGGGCATTGCATCACGAGGAGTGGCAGCAATGAAGATCAAGGGTATTCGCTGGTGGATGGTCGCGCTGGTCGCGGCCGGCCTGATCATCAATTACCTGGCGCGTAACACGTTGTCGGTCGCGGCTCCGACGATGATGAAGGAGCTGAACATCACGACCGAGCAGTATTCGCACGTGGTCGTGGCGTGGCAGCTCTGCTATGCGTTCATGCAGCCGGTCGCCGGTTTCGTGCTCGACACGATCGGCACCAAGGTCGGCTTCGCGGTGTTCGCACTGGCGTGGTCGGTGGCTTGCGCGGCGGCGGCATGGGCGACGGGCTGGCGCAGCCTCGCCGTGTTCCGCGGTATCCTGGGTCTCGCCGAATCGGCCGGGATTCCGGCTGGCGTGAAGGCGACCAGCGAGTGGTTCCCGGCGAAAGAGCGGTCGGTTGCGATCGGCTGGTTCAACATTGGCTCGTCGATTGGCGCGCTGCTTGCGCCGCCGCTCGTCGTGTGGGCACTGTTTCACGGCCGCTGGCAACTCGCGTTCGTGATCGTCGGCGCGGCGGGTATCGTATGGAGCGTGCTGTGGATGATCATCTACAAGCATCCGCGCAACCAGAAGCTGCTGGGCAACGCGGAGCGCGACTACATTCTGAGCGGCCAGGAAGCGAAGCATCACGATGACATCAACACGCCGAAGCGCAACTGGCGCGCGATGCTGGCGAGCCGCGATTTCTGGGCGATCGGTATTCCGCGAATTCTGTCCGAGCCGGCCTGGCAAACGTTCAACGCGTGGATTCCGTTGTACATGATGACCGAGCGTCACATGAACCTGAAGGAAGTCGCGATGTTCGCGTGGATGCCGTTCCTCGCCGCCGACATCGGCTGCGTGCTCGGCGGTTATCTGAGCCCGCTGTTCCACAAGTACGCGAAGGTGTCGCTGTTCACGTCGCGCAAGATGGTGTTCGTGGTCGGTGCGCTGTTCATGATCGGGCCGGCGTGCGTCGGTCTCGTCGAGAGCCCGTACATGGCGGTGGCGCTGCTGTGCGTCGGCGGCTTCGCGCACCAGACGTTGTCGGGTGCACTGTACGCGATCACCTCGGACATGTTCGGCAAGCACGAGGTCGCGACCGCGACGGGCATGGGCGGCATGGCTGGATATCTGGGCGCCGCGGCGTTCACCGCGCTGTTCGGTGTGCTCGTCACGCAGATCGGCTATAGCCCGCTATTCGTCGTGCTGGCGGTGTTCGATCTGATCGCCGCGGTCGTGGTCTGCCTGATGGCCAGGAGTTCGGAAAAGATGCCGGAGCCGAAGTGGGCGTCGGCCGGTGCGGTGACGGCGAAGTAAGGCGAAGTGCGGTCGGCTTTAGTGGGCCGATGTTGTGAAAGAAGCGGCGCCCATGAGTGGGCGCCGTTTTTTTATTTGCGGGTTTTGAGGCGATCGACCGGATGCTGGTGTTGTGGCGCGAGCATCGCGACAAACTACTCGCTGAGAAGCCTCTTTAATTCGTCAAGAAATGAAGCCGTCGTGTAGCCCATAATTCCGGACCAAAATCCTGCCCATTGTTGTAGTTGCTTGCATTCGAAACGGGTCGTGTTTGCAATCGCCGTGTTCTCCTGGCAGGAATAACTGCAACTTATCGGGCGCATGCACGGACTATCTGCAACTGACGGAACTCGGATCGACAGCCCTGCTTGTCCGCTCTTTGACCCAGTTAGCTCGCGGCGACTGAGATCAGCGTTGCTTTGACCTTTTCCCAATCCCTGGCGACGGGCTCCATCGTCCATTGTCGCCATCTGCGCCGCAAGATGACCGGCAGGCGCGGGCGGTTGGATTGTTTCTCAAGGTGACTCAGGACGATGTCCCGCACCGCCTCAGGGCTCCACCCGCTCCATTCGCCGGCCACGAGGAGATTTGGCAGGAACGCCGGCGCCACCTCGTCGCGCAGGATGTCTTCCAACTCCTGCAGCCCAAAACCTGAACACCGCAGTCTTTCCGCGACGTACCGGCAGGCAATCTCATCGAATTCCGCATCAAGGAAGAGCTCGGAGAGCGCCACCCACACCGGAAGGCGGCGTTCGACTTCATCGGGCTTCAACATGGGCGTCTGCAGTGAACGTTCTTGAGCATCGCATTGCTAATGTGCTTGAGTGGACTGCCACCTTATCGGCGCATGGTCGTCTGATAGACAGTACCGAATACGATGTCACTGCCGAAGGCGAAAAGTGTGCCCCCGATGAGCGCCACCGCGCCCACGCAGACAGGTGCCGTTGCTGTACACACGCCGGTGGCAACCGCACCGGTACTGACGGCCCATCCACCCCATGCACCGGCCGCTGCTATTGTGCCTTGGCGGGCGATCTCGCGCGGCTTGTTCTCTGCCTTGTAGACTTCATAGACTCCGACGGCGATGGACACCAGAAGGAGGCGGCGACCCACCGTGCCAAGCTTTCGGGCGAGCGTACTGGCCGAAGTCCGGTCGGTGCCGGCACTCTGGACGATGCGCAGCCAGACAGCAGATTGCTCGGTCTCGGATAAGGCTGAAACCGGACGTTTGAAGAGTGCCTGCGCGTTCTTTTCGGCCAAACTGGCCAGCGAGGGGCTGGTCCTCTTGAGGTTCGTCACATATGCCCTGATCGTCGGACTCGTGCGCATACGAGTCAATTCGAGGATTTGCTGACGCATGGCATGAGCTTGTTCTGCCGCTTCGGCAACACTGAGGCTCCCGCTTCTGACCCGTTGCTGGAAATCGCCACTCATGGCTTGAATATCACGCAGGTATTGCGCTCGAACACGTTCGTCTCTGATGCATGTGGCGGCAAATTGGCTGGCGGTTCCCTGTAGCGCCGCCAAGGGTTCGTCAAGGGGCTGTGGTTGTGTTGAAATCATCGTTGTCTCCCGCAAGAACCCCGCCAAAATAGCGTCGACCACAGGGACAGGAAATGGGCGATGGATGATTCTTGTGTCCGATTGATCCGGTGAGGTGCGAGTTTTTGACTGCATATCGCTCGTGGTCATGCGCTAGCCTGGCAGGCTAACGCACGGCAGCAGACGGCAATCCGAGGAGACACGGGGCCGGAAGTCCATCGCTAAACACGATAAAGGGGTCGCGTTAGGCGGCGAAAGGCTCTACGGCCCGGAAGAGGGAACAGGCATCACGCGCAAACTACGTACGATGCCCAAGAATGCAAAGTGCAATCGAGCCGGCCATCAGTCACTTGAAGACCGACGGACAACCCGATCGCAACTATTTCGAACCTACGTCAAATCACGCGCTCTTCTGACCGATCTCGTGATTCGCGAGCACTTCGAGCGCGCGCACCATCGCCGAGTGGTCCCACGCCTTGCCGCCGTGCGCGACGCACGCGTTGAACAGCGCCTGGCAGGTGGCGGTGTTCGGCAGCGACACGCCGAGCGCCTGCGCGGTCGACAGCGCGAGGTTCAGGTCCTTCTGGTGCAGTTCGATGCGGAAGCCCGGATCGAACGTGCGCCTGGTCATGCGCTCGCCGTGCACTTCGAGAATGCGCGACGATGCGAAGCCGCCCATCAGCGCCTCACGCACGCGCGCCGCATCGACACCCGCCTTCGACGCGAGCAGCAGCGCTTCGCCGACCGCCTCGATGGTCGCCGCGACGATCACCTGGTTGGCGACCTTGCACACCTGGCCCGCGCCGACCGCGCCGATCAGCGTGACGTTCTTGCCCATCATGTCGAACAGGGGCTTCACGCTGTCGAACGTGGCCTGTTCGCCCCCGACCATGATGGTCAGCGAGCCGGCCTTCGCGCCGACTTCGCCACCGGACACCGGCGCGTCGAGATAATCGGCACCGGATTCGCGCACGCGCGCCGCGAAATCGCGGGTCGCCATCGGCGAGATCGAGCTCATGTCGACGACGGTCTGGCCGGCGCGCAGCGCGCTCGCGAGCCCGTTCTCGCCGAACAGCACGCGTTCGACGTCCGGCGTGTCAGGCACCATGATGAAGATCACGTCCGCGTTGGCGGCGACCGCGGCGGGGTTGTCGCATGCGAGGGCGCCGGCCTGCGTGAGCTCGGCGGGCACGCCGCTACGCGTAAAGGCGGCGAGTGACACGCCGTTTTTCAGAAGGTTGGCGGCCATGGGCTTGCCCATGATGCCGAGTCCGATAAAGCCTGCTGTTTGCATGGAATGCTCCGAAGATGTCGTGGCGGCCGCGTTCAAGCCTCGCCCGCCGGTTTCTGCATGAAGTGTTTCTGTGCCGCCTGCGCGGCGCCCTTGAGCAGCCCGAGATCCGCGCAGACGGCGACGACGCGCGCGCCCATCGACAGATATCGTTCCGCGTCGGCCTGCAGCGGCGCGAGAATGCCGCTCGACTTGCCGGCCGCCTGCGCGCGCGCGAACACATGCGCGATCGCCTGCTGCACGTCCGGATGGCTCGCATTGCCGAGGTGGCCATACGACGCCGCGAGGTCGGACGGACCGATGAAGACCGCGTCGATGCCGTCCTCCGCGAGGATGCTGTCGATATTCTCGACCGCCTTGCGGCTTTCGATCTGCGGGATCACGCAGACGTTGTCGTTGGCGATCGCGAAGTAGTCGGACACGGTGCCGTAGCGATTGCCGCGATGGCCGACCGACACGCCGCGAATGCCCTGCGGCGGATAGCGTGTCGACGCGACCGCGCGGGCGGCGTCGTCGGCGCTGTCGACGAAGGGCACGAGGAAGTTCGAAAAGCCGCTGTCGAGAAAACGTTTGATCACGACGCTGTCGTTGGCCGGTGGTCGGACGACCGGTGCGCTGCCGCTGTCCTTGAGCGCCATCAACTGCGGGATCAGCGTGAGCACGTCGTTGGGCGCGTGTTCGGCATCCAGCAGCATCCAGTCGAAGCCGACCGTGCCCAGCAGTTCAGTGGCGATCGGGCTGGCGAGCGACGCCCAGCAGCCGATTTGGGTTTTTCCCTCGCGCACCGCGCGCCGGAAGCGGTTGGGCAAGGATTCGTAAGGCGTGACGGCGGGCATGCGGTGTCTCCTCGAACTGCGATGGATCGGGAAAAGCTGCGACAATGCTGAACCGCGAAATGCGAGTTATAAGTCGTCGTATGACCAGCTGCAGATTAGCACCGCACGGCCTGGTTGTAATGGGCGAGTATACCCGTATGCCCCTGTCAGACAAGCGTTTCGGGTTGCATAGAGCCCCCGCGATGTTGTAGGATGACCTATATCTTTAGCCTTCATTAAAGGAAAGTCGAAAATGCCTATTACCGGCGAAATGCTGATCGGTCGCAAAGCCGTGCGCGGCGAAGAAAAACCGCTGCGCGCGTTCAATCCTGCCACGGGTTCCGAGATTGCCGAGCCGGTGTTCGGCAGCGGCACCGTCGAGAACGTCGAGCAGGCCTGCGCGCTCGCGCAACAGGCGTTCGACGCCTACCGTCAACTGCCGCTCGCAGTGCGCGCCGAGTTCCTGGACCGTATCGCTGACGGCATCACCGCGCTCGGCGACGAGCTGATCGAGCGCGCGCAGGCTGAATCGGGACTGCCGAAGGCGCGTCTGGAAGGCGAGCGCGGCCGCACCACCGGCCAGTTGAAGCTGTTCGCGCAGACCGTGCGCGCGGGCCAGTGGCTCAACGCTACGCTCGATTCGCCGCTGCCGGAGCGCAAGCCGCTGCCGCGCTCGGATCTGCGCATGCAGAAGATCGCGCTCGGTCCGGTCGCGGTGTTCGGCGCGAGTAACTTCCCGCTCGCGTTCTCGGTAGCGGGTGGCGACACCGCCGCGGCGCTGGCTGCTGGCTGCCCGGTCGTCGTGAAGGCGCATCGCGCTCACCTCGGCACGTCGGAGCTGGTCGGTCGCGTGATCCAGCGCGTCGCGCAGGAAATGGATCTGCCCGAAGGCGTGTTCTCGATGATCGTCGGCGCGGGTAACTCGGTCGGCGAGGCACTGGTTGCGCACCCGGCCATCAAGGCGGTCGGCTTCACCGGTTCGCGCGCGGGCGGCACGTCGCTGATGCGCGTCGCGGCGGCGCGTCCGGAGCCGATCCCGGTGTACGCGGAAATGAGCAGCATCAACCCGGTGTTCCTGCTGCCCAACGCTCTTGCGGCACGCGGCGACAGCATCGCGCGCGGTTTCGTCGACTCGCTCGTGCTCGGCGCCGGCCAGTTCTGTACCAACCCGGGCCTCGCCATCGCGATCGACAGCGACGCGCTGAAGGGCTTCGTCGCGACGGCATCGGAAGCGCTCGCGGCGAAGCCGGCGCAGACCATGCTGACCTCGGGCATTCACGCCGCGTATGAGGACGGCGAAGGCAAGCTGGCCGCAACGAAGGGCGTCGAAGTCGTGGCACGCGGCGTCGCCGCGACCGGCCCGACCCAGGCTTGCGCGGCGCTGTTCGTGACCGACGCGCAGACGTTCCTCGCGAACCCGGCGCTCGAAGACGAAGTGTTCGGCCCGGTGTCGACGATCATCCGCTGCAAGGACGAGCAGGAAATGCTGAAGGTCGCCGAACACTTCGCGGGCCAGTTGACCGCGACGCTGCAGATGGACAGCGCCGACGTGGCGGCTGCGAAGAAGCTGGTGCCGATTCTCGAGCGCAAGGCCGGCCGGATTCTGGTCAACGGCTTTCCGACCGGCGTCGAAGTGTGCCATGCGATGGTCCACGGCGGCCCGTTCCCGGCAACGTCGGATAGCCGAGCGACCTCGGTCGGCACCACGTCGATCGACCGCTTCCTGCGCCCGGTCTGCTACCAGGACTTCCCGGCCGAGCTGCTGCCGGAAACGCTGGCTGACGGCAATCCGCTGGAACTGTGGCGTCGTCGCGATGGCGAACTCACGCGCGGTTAATCGCGTGACGCCGTCCTGAACGGATGCGTGCCCGGGCCGGTCGGCCGGGCGCGGATCGAAGGGAAGGGCGGACGCAATCGCAAGATAGAAAAATGGCCGGGAGATTCCCGGCCATTTTTTTCGCCCGCGAGCTTGGTGAGAATCAGCTGTTCGCTTCGCTCGCTTCATTCGCGCGACGCAGCCGCTCGCGGCTATTCGACAGATGCATGCGCATCGCCGCGCGTGCGCCTTCGGCGTCGTGCCGGCTGATCGCCTCGAGGATGCTTTCATGCTCGAGGTTCACGAGCGACAGATACGCATCAGGATCGGCGCGCGCGATGCCGGCCGAGTCGAGCCGGTTGCGCGGAATCAGCGCGCTGCCCATTTGCGACAGGATGTCGACGAAATAGCGGTTGCCGGTTGCGCGTGCGACCGAGATGTGGAACTGCAGGTCGGCCTGCACGCTGTCGAGCCCGTTGTGGCGCGTGGCCTCGATCGCGTCGAGCGCGGTGCGCATGCGCGCGAGGTCGTCCGGTTTCGCGCGTTGCGCGGCGAGACCGGCGCATTCGGTTTCGAGGCTGATGCGCAGCTCCAGAATGCACAGCACGTCGCGCAGCGTGGTGGCGGGCACCATGTCGATGCCGAGCTTTTCGCGTTGCGGCTCGAGCACGAAGCTGCCGATGCCGTGCCGCGTCTCGATGACCTTGCCTGCCTGCAGGCGCGAGATCGCCTCGCGAATCACCGTGCGGCTCACGCTGAGTGTGCTCATCAGCTGCGATTCGGTGGGGAGTTTGTCGCCCGGCTTCAGCAAGTTGGCCGCGATCTGCTCGGTGACGTAGTTGACGACGAACTCGGCAAGATTGCGAGCGCGTCGTGGCGGTGCCGCGGATGCTAGTGGTGTAGCCATCGAAAACGCTCCTTGTTTGAAAGATCGCTGGGAATCGTGCATTTTTATTATATCGTCGTCTGACGACTGATTATATAAGCGCCAGATCGTTTCCGGCGCAAACGTCACGTATATCGGCGCAGACCCGAAGTTTGGCGCCTCGGCGCGGATAGATCGCGCGAGGCGCCGGGTCGGTCGGCCGGAAGTACGATAACCGCGACGATAACCAAGCCTATAACGGGCTCACGCCGGGCGCAACTCGACCCGCCGGATGTCCTTGACGATCACCAGATAGCTGATCACGGTCAGCAGCGCGTTCGCGCCGACGAACACCAGCGCGCCATTGAAGGAGCCCGTGCGGGCGACGAGATAGCCGATCACGATCGGCGTCACGATGCCGGCGATGTTGCCGAACATGTTGAAGATCGCGCCGGACAAGCCGAGCGCTTCCTTCGGCGACGTATCGGCGACGACCGCCCAGCCGAGCGCGCCGATGCCCTTGCCGAAGAACGCGAGCGACATCAGCGCGACGACGACCCAGTCGGTCGACACGTAGTTGCAGCCGATGATGCAGGTCGACAGCAGCATGCCGCCGACGATCGGCACCTTGCGCGCGACGGTCAGCGAACAGCCGCGGCGGATCATTCCGTCCGACAGCACGCCGCCGAGCACCCCGCCGAGAAAACCGCAGATCGCCGGCAGCGAGGCCACGAGGCCCGCGTGCAGGATCGTCATGCCGCGCGCCTGCACGAGGTAGATCGGAAACCACGTCAGGAAGAAGTAGGTCAGCACGTTGATGCAGTACTGCGCGAGATAGACGCCGAGCAGCATGCGGTTGCCGAGCAACTGACGCACGAGCGTCCAGCCGCCAGCCTTCGAAACATCGTCCGGGCGCGTCTTGCGCGCACCGCTGACGAGGCCGCCACCTTGCTCGATGTACTCGAGCTCGGCGCGCGACACGCGCGGATGGTCGGCGGGATTCTTCATGACCTTCAGCCACGTCAGCGCGAGCAGCAGCCCGGCCGCGCCCAGTACGACGTAGACCATTTCCCACCCGAACGCGTGCGTGAGCCACGCCATCAGCGGCGTGAACACGACCGCGGCGAAGTATTGCGCGGCGTTGAAGATCGCCGACGCGGTGCCGCGCTCGTTGGTCGGGAACCAGCTCGCGACGACCTTCGCGTTCGCCGGGAACGCCGGCGACTCGGCCGCGCCCATCACGAAGCGCAGCGCGAACAGGCCGGTAATCGCCGCACCGGCGCTGCCGAGCAGGCCGACCGAGCTCTGCAGCAGCGTGAATAGCGACCACGAGAAGATGCTCGCCGCGTACACGCGGCGTGCGCCGAAACGGTCGAGCAGCCAGCCGGCCGGCAGTTGCGACAGCACGTAAGCCCAGCTGAATGCGGAAAAGATATAGCCCATGCGGATCGCGTCGAGGCTGAACGCGGTGCGCATTGCGGAACCGGTGACGGACAGCGTCGCGCGGTCGGCGTAGTTGAGGGTGGTGATCACAAAGATCAGCAGCAGGATCCCGTAGCGGACCTTGGTGCGTGCCGCGCTGGAAGCGGCGTCGGTGGAACTGGCCGAGCGGCTCAAGTCCATGGGTCATCTCCTGTATTGTCGGGCGAGGTGTAGTCTGCACACCGGGCGGCCCGCAGACCACCTGCCTGTCGGGCAAACACACGAACGCCCGGCGACGTTGCTGTGCCGGGCGTTCGCCACGCGGCCGTCCAGGCGGCCCTCATCGATGAAGCTGGCGAGCTTTCTCGCTCGAAGCCCTGACGCCGGTGCCTTACTGCGGTCCGAGCTTCTTGATCAGCGCGTCGAGCTGCTCCATTTCTTCCGGCGTCAGATCGGTCAGAGGTGCGCGCACCGGACCTGCGTCGTGGCCGACCAGCTTCGCGCCAGCCTTGACGATGCTGACCGCGTAGCCGGCGCGGCGGTTGCGGATCTTCAGATACGGCAGAAAGAATTCGTCGATCAGCTTGCCGACCGTCGCGTGGTCGTCAGCGGCGATCGCGCGGTAGAAGTCCATCGCGGTCTTCGGAATGAAGTTGAACACCGCCGACGAGTACACCGGCACGCCCAGCGCCTTGTAGGCGGCAGCGTAGACTTCCGCGGTCGGCAGGCCGCCGAGGTACGAGAAGCGCTCGCCGAGGCGGCGGCGGATCGTCACCATGTTTTCGATCTCGCCCACGCCGTCCTTGAAGCCGATCAGGTTCGGGCAACGGTCTGCCAGACGTTCGAGCATGTCGGCGTTGAGCTTCGAGTTCGCGCGGTTGTAGATGATCATGCCCATGCCCGGAACAGCCTTGCAGACCTCTTCGGCGTGCTCGGCGATACCGTCCTGGCTTGCTTCGGTCAGGTAGTGCGGCATCAGCAGGATGCCGTGCGCGCCGAGGCGCTGCGCTTCCTTCGCGTAGGCGATCGCCACGCGGGTCGGGCCGCCGGCGCCGGCGAGGATCGGTACCTTGCCCTTGCAGACCTCGACCGCGGTCTTGACTACTTGCGTGTAGTCGTCTTGCGTCAGCGAGAAGAATTCGCCCGTGCCGCCGGCGACGAACAGCGCCGATGCGCCGTACGGAGCGAGCCATTCGAGACGCTCTGCGTAGGTGTCGGCGCGGAAGTCGCCTTTAGCGTCGAAGTCGGTGACGGGGAAGGACAGGAGGCCTTCCGAAACGATCTGCTTGAGTTCCTGCGGTGTCGTCATGATCAAAATATCCAGGCGTCGGATTGGGTCGTTGTTGGTTCCAACCAGTACAACGGACGTCGTACTAGTAGAAAATCTTTGGAAATCAGATTTCTTATACGTCATCGTACAACAACAAATCCGGTAACTCAACGGGGTTTTCACGGCATAATTCACGCTATAGGGTAAATACGGAACATCCGGGCAAAACTTCATGTTGTAGGATGACGTATGATTTCTGGCGAAGCAGGTCTATCACGCCTCAAGGATCGATCAATGGAACAAACTCCGCTCTACATCCGCGTTCATCCCAATGACAATGTCGCGATCGTCGTCAACGACGGCGGTCTGGGCGAGGGCGCGGTATTCGCTGATGGCCTCAGGCTGCGCGAGCGTGTGCCGCAGGGCCACAAGGTCGCGGTGGCCGATCTCGCCGAGGGCGACGAGGTCATCCGCTATAACGTCGTGATCGGTTATGCGCTGAAGCCGCTGCCGAAGGGCAGCTGGATCAACGAACACGTGATCCGCATGCCGAGCCCGCCGGGACTCGAAGACCTGCCGATCGCCACCACCAAAGCGCCGGACATGCCGCCGCTCGAAGGCTATACGTTCGAGGGCTACCGTAACTCGGACGGCTCGGTGGGCACGCGCAACATCCTCGCGATCACGACCACCGTGCAGTGCGTCGCCGACGTCGTGCAACACGCGGTCACGCGCATCAAGGCCGAGCTGCTGCCGAAATATCCGAATGTCGACGATGTCGTCAGCCTCGGTCACACCTACGGCTGCGGCGTCGCGATCGACGCGCCCGACGCGATGGTGCCGATCCGAACCGTGCGCAACATCGCGCTGAACCCGAACTTCGGCGGCGAAGTGATGATGGTGAGCCTCGGCTGCGAGAAGCTGCAGCCCGAGCGTCTGATGCCGCCGGGAACGATTCCGATCGCGGCGGCAGCGGTCGTCGACGACGTCGCGGACATCGGTGATGTCGCGCTGGACCAGAACGGCGACGTCGTGGTGCTGCAGGACGAATCGCACGTCGGCTTCCAGTCGATGATCACGTCGATCATGAGGATGGCCGAAGGGCATCTGAAGCGCCTGAACAACCGCCGTCGCGAAACCTGTCCGGCGTCGGATCTGGTGATCGGCGTGCAGTGCGGCGGTAGCGACGCGTTCTCGGGCCTGACCGCGAACCCGGCCGTCGGATTCGCAACCGACCTGCTGGTGCGCGCCGGCGCGACCGTGATGTTCTCTGAAGTCACCGAAGTGCGCGACGGCGTCGATCAGCTGACCGCGCGCGCGGCCAATGCGGACGTCGCACAGGCGATTATCCGCGAGATGCAGTGGTACGACGATTACCTGAAGCGCGGCGGCGCGGACCGCAGCGCGAACACGACGCCCGGCAACAAAAAGGGCGGCCTGTCGAACATCGTCGAAAAGGCGATGGGCTCGATCATCAAGTCGGGCAACTCGGCGATCTCCGGCGTGCTGTCGCCGGGTGAGAAGGTCAATCAGAAGGGCCTGATCTACGCGGCGACGCCGGCCAGCGACTTCATCTGCGGCACGCTGCAGGTCGCCTCGGGCATCACGCTGCACGTGTTCACGACCGGCCGCGGCACGCCGTACAGCCTCGCCGAAGTACCGGTCATCAAGGTTGCGACGCGTTCGGACCTCGCGCGCCGCTGGCACGATCTGATGGACATCAACGCCGGCACGATCGCGACCGGCCAGTCCAGCATCGAGGAGGTGGGCTGGGAACTGTTCCGCCTGATGCTCGAAGTCGCGAGCGGCCGCAAGGAAACCTGCGCGGAGAAGCTGGGACTGCACAATGCGTTGACGCTGTTCAACCCGGCGCCGGTGACCTGAGCAGGCACCGTGCCCCGTCAATACTCAGGCGAGCGCCGGTCCAGCCGGCGCTCGCTTTTCCATTCAGAAGACCCGCTCGCAATCACAACATCCAAGAGACATGACCGATTTGAACGTTGACCGCTCCGCGGCAAAGAAACCCTTCCGCCGTCTGCTGCTCACCGGCGCCGCGGGCAACCTCGGCAAGCAACTGCGTCCCGCGCTCGCGCAATGGGCCGACATCGTGCGCGTGTCCGATATCGCTGCGCTCGGCGAAGTCGCCGCGCACGAGGAAGCGCCCGTCGTCAATCTCGCCGATGAAGCAGCCGTGCACGCGCTGCTCGAAGGCGTGGACGCGGTGGTGCATCTCGGCGGCATCTCCGTCGAAGCGCCGTTCGAAGACCTGCTCGAAGCGAACATCCGCGGCCTCTACAACGTGTACTCGTCGGCGCAAAAGCATGGCGTGAAGCGCATCATCTACGCGAGCTCGAATCACGCGGTGGGTTTCCATCCGGTGACGTCGGTTCTCGATACCGAAGTGCCGCTGCGTCCGGACGGCATGTACGGCGTGACGAAGTGTTTCGGCGAATCGCTGTCGCGCTACTACTTCGACCGCTTCGGTCTCGAGACCGTGTGTTTGCGGATCGGCTCGTCGTTCGAGCAGCCGAAGACCGCGCGCATGCTCGTCACGTATCTGAGCTACCGCGATTTCATCGAGCTCGTGCGCTGCTCGCTGTTCACGAACCGCGTCGGTCACGCGATTGTCTACGGCGTGTCGAACAACCGCATCTCGTGGGTCGACAACACGAACGCCGCGTTTCTCGGCTACCGTCCGCAAGACAGCTCGGCGCAGTTCGAACACCTGTTCCCACCGAGCGCCCCCGACACGCGCTTCGACGACCCGACCCAGCTGTACCAGGGCGGCCCGTTCGTGCTAGCCGGTCCGATGGAGCCGAAGCGGGAGCCTGAACAATGAGCGCGAATCCGCAAGTGGAGCGCTTCGAAGCGGCCGGTCCGTTGCCCGCGGCCACTGGTGAAAGCCCGGTCTGGCGCGCGGCCGAGCAGGCGCTGTACTGGGTGGACATTCCGGCGAAAAAGATCGTGCGCGGTTCGATCGAGACAGGCAAGCGCACCGAATGGCTGCTGCCGGAGCAGGTTGCCTGCATCGCATTCGATCACGCCGGCACCGTGCTCGCCGGCTGCGAGACCGGGTTGTTCGCGCTCTCGCTCGCGGACGCGTCGAAGGCGGCGAGCGGCGAGCCGCTGACAGCGTCGCTGCGCAAGCTCGCGGCGCCTGAATTCCCGCACGGCGGAATGCGTTTCAACGACGGCCGCTGCGACCGGCAAGGGCGTTTCTGGGCCGGCACGATGGTGATGGATATGGCCGCGGCGATCCCGGGCGGCGCGCTGTACCGCTTCGACGAGAAGGGCGTGCTGTCAGCGCCGGTCGTCGATTCGCTGATCACGCAGAACGGCCTGGGCTGGTCGCCGGACGGCACGACGATGTATCTGTCCGACTCGCATCCGCTGCGCCGGCTGATCTGGGCGTTCGACTACGACGTCGACAGCGGTGAGCCGCGCAACCGCCGCGTGTTCGCCGACCTGCATCACTATTCGGGCCGTCCGGACGGCGCGGCGGTCGATGCCGACGGATGCTACTGGATCTGCGCGAACGACGCCGGTCTGCTTCTGCGTTTTACGCCGCAGGGCAAGCTTGACCGACAGGTTCCGGTGCCGGCCGTCAAGCCTGCCATGTGCGCGTTCGGCGGCCGCGATCTCGATACGCTGTTCGTCACCTCGATTCGTCCCGCCAACGGCGCGAGCGAGCACGACGGCCACGTGTTCGCGCTGCGGCCCGGCGTGAGCGGGCTGCCTGAGCCCGAATTCGCAGGGCAACTGTAACGTTGCTTGCATGAAGCATGCGCCGGGACGAAGTTTTTCTCCCCGGCGTTTTCATTTTTCAGCACCATTCGTGTGGCCCTTTATTTGTCACTCGTCGTACAACGTGTTGTGTGAAGACTACGCCGCCACGTATTTCTTCAGCAAAAACACCACAGCTCCGCAGACTGTACCGATTCCGTCCCCATCCAATGCCGGACGGCGCGGGACCTTGTGGCATGCCACGCCGGTCATCCGTACCGGCGCTTTTCTTGATGCGGGTAAATACCGTCTGTACAAGATAAAACCCCTTTTATAGACTTCGTATGTTGTCGTACAACATATAAGCCCAAACAAATGGCTTTCTGTGTTGGTGTGACAGTGCAATTCGGTGGGTTTTCCAGGCATTCGTGCCGCCGCGGTCGATGCGGCATGCATGTCCGAAGCCGGCCGGCGTGATTGAAGTAAGTAGTCGAGTTGTCGACTGGAGTGCTGGGTCAACTGTGCCGGGGAAGTCGCACAGCCAGTACGGCCAACGCCCGCACCTGCGAAGGCAGTGAGCGTGAAGCCGGAGACGCGTCAAAACCATGTCACATCCGCTGTTGCTGGGATGGTCTATTTTTCAAGGAATGTCACGATGAACAAGAAGTTTGCCTCTTCCCATGTTTCGATGATCGTCGCGGCCGCGGCGTTGGCGTTCAGCACGATGTCGGCTGAAGCGCGCGTGTTCCGCGTCGCCGATGTGCACGGCGACACCTTCCCGACCAACATGGCTGTGAAGTACATGGGCGAGGAGATCAGCAAGGCGACCGGCGGCAAGGACTCCGTGAAGGTGTTCGGCAACAGCGCGCTCGGTTCGGAAAACGACACGATCGACCAGGTCCGTATCGGCGCGCTCGACATGGCCCGTGCCAACGGTGCTGCGTTCAACGAAATCGTGCCGGAATCGATGATCCCGTCGCTGCCGTTCCTGTTCCGCGACGTCGACCATTTCCGCAAGGTCATGTACGGTCCGGAAGGCCAGAAGATCCTCGACGCCTTCACCGCGAAGGGCATGATCGCACTGACGTTCTACGAGAGCGGCGCACGCTCGATGTACGCGAAGAAGGCGATCAAGTCGCCGGCTGACATGAAGGGGCTGAAGGTCCGCGTGCAGCCGTCCGACCTGATGGTCGACGAAATCAAGGCAATGGGCGGCACGCCGACCCCGATGCCGTTCTCGGAAGTCTATACGGGCCTGAAGACCGGCCTCGTCGACGGCGCCGAAAACAACCTGCCGTCGTACGAAGAAACCAAGCACTTCGAAGTCGCTCAGGTCTACTCGGAAACCCAGCATTCGATGACGCCGGAAGTGCTGGTGTTCTCGAAGAAGGTGTGGGACACGCTGTCGCCGCAAGAGCAGCAGATCATCAAGAAGGCCGCGGCTGACTCGGTGCCTTACTACGAGAAGCTGTGGACCGCGCGCGAAGCCGACGCACAGAAGGCCGTCACGAAGGGTGGCGCAACGGTCATCGCGGCTTCGCAGATCGACCGCGCGGCTTTCGTGAAGGTGATGCAGCCTGTGTGGGCGAAGTACGAAAAGACCCCGCAAATGAAGCAGATCGTCGACGAGATCGAAGCAATCAAGTAAGTCACGCGTCCCGGACGCAATCAGCAATAGCAACGCTTGTCGCAACAGCGGCGTGAATGGTCCCGCGAGGAAACTCGCGAGACCTTCCGCCGCGCGATTTCGCGCGCGCGTGCGGATCGTGTCGCATCGGGACGGCTGAATCTCAAGCATAGGTCGGTCGTAAGCAAGGACAGGGTCATGAGTTTCCTGAAACGCCCAAATGATTTTCTTTTTCGCGTGCTGCTGGTCGTGGCGTCGCTTAGCCTCGCCGTGCTTTGCCTGCTCGTGATTTATAGCGTGGTGATGCGCTACGTGTTTAGCGACGCGCCCGATTTCGTTGAGCCCATCGCATTGCTGCTGGTAATCCTGATCGCGATGTTCGGCGCCGCGCTGAAGGTTCGCGAGGGCGGTCACATCGGACTCGACTCGCTCGTCAAGAAATTGCCCGAGAAAGGCCAGGTGATTGCGAAAGGGATTCAGCACCTGTGTCTGGTCGCTTTCGCGGTGGCGGTCTTCGTCGGTTGCCTCGAGATGGCGGAAACCACGATGGGCGACCGCATTCCGATCATCGGCGTGCCGGAAGGCGTGCGCTACTGCATCCCGATCTTCGCGAGTGTGTGCATCGCGTTGTTCTCGATCGAGCATCTGCTCGAGCTCTTCGCGGGGAAACGGGAAGAGCCGACGCTCGAACTCTCCGCCACGGAATAAAAGTAGAACCATCATGGAACTTGCCCTTCTTGCCGCCAGTTTTCTAATCTTCCTCTTCCTCGGGGTTCCGGTTTCATTCGCGTTGGGCCTGTCCTGCGTTCTGACGTACCTGTTCGAAGGCTTGCCGACCGCGACCGCGATGCAGTCGATGATCTCGGGCATGAACGGTTTCTCGTTCCTCGCGGTCCCGTTCTTCATCTTCTCCGGCGAGCTGATGCTCCATGGCGGCATCGCTGACCGCATCCTGCGTTTCGCGCAGGCCTCGGTCGGCCATTTCCGCGGTGGCCTCGGCATGGCCAACGTGGTCGCCTGTACGCTGTTCGGCGGCGTGTCGGGTTCGCCGACCGCGGATACGTCGGCCATGGGCGGCGTCGTGATCCCGCTGATGAAGCGGGAAGGTTATAGCGCCGCATACGCGGTCAACGTGACCACGCACTCGTCGCTCGCCGGCGCGCTGATGCCGACGTCGACCAACATGATCATCTACGCGTTCGCCGCGCAAGGCGTGAGCGGCGTGCTGAACGGCAAGCAGATGAGCGGCGTGTCGATCGGCGATCTGCTGTTCTCGGGTCTGTTGCCGGTGCTGTGGGTGATGGGCCTCGTGCTGATCGCCGCTTACTGGCAGGCTGTCAAGTTCGGCTATCCGCGCCGTCCCGACGGTTCGACCGAACTGCAGCGTTTCCCGGGCTGGATGGCGGTGCTGCGCACGTTCATCGGCGCGGTGCCGGGTCTGATGGTCATCGCGATCATTCTGTTCTGCGTGGCGCGCGGTATCGCCACCGCGACGGAGGCGGCCGCGATCGCCGTGGGTTATTCGCTGATATTGACCATCGTCGTGTATCGCTCGCTGTCGATGAAGAAGCTCGGCCATGCGCTCGGCAAGGCCGCGAAAACGACCGGCGTGGTGCTGCTGCTGATCGGTGTGTCGAACATGCTGCGCTTCCAGATGGCCTATCTGGAGATCCCGGAGGCGATCGAACGCATGCTCGACGGCGCGACCTCGCTGCCGTGGCTGATGTTGTTGTACATCAACGTGATTCAGGTGTTCCTCGGTACGTTCGTCGACATGGCGGCGCACATCCTGATCACAACCCCGCTGTTCCTGCCGATGGCCATGCACAACGGGGTGGGCCCGGTTCAGTTCGGCATCATGATTCTGCTGAACTGCGCATTGGGTCTCGTGCATCCGCCGATTGGCTCGGTGCAGTTCATTGGTTGCGCAATTGGCAATGTGTCGATAGGGGAAACTACCAAGGTGGCTTGGCCGTATTACCTCGCTATCTTCTCGGCCATCAATATTGTCACCTATGTCCCGTGGTTCTCGACCTGGTTGCCGAGCATCATCAACGGTCACCCGGTGTTCTGATCCAAATAAAACGTATTTCCCACACTCAGCGGCGCTCGCATAGGCCGCATTAGAAAGTTTTTAACAGAGGAGTAAAAATGAAAAAGACTCTCTTAGCTTCGGCCTTGGGGTTGGTCGCCCTGGGCGCACATGCGCAAAGCAGCGTGACGCTTTACGGTATCGTCGATACGGGCCTGGGTTGGCAGAACAGCTCGGCGTCGCTGACCACGGCGGCGAAACCGCAGACCGTCCCTGGCAACTCGCAAGTCAAGATGATCAACGGCATCTGGGCAGGCAGCCGTTTCGGTTTGAAGGGCTCGGAAGATCTGGGTGGCGGCACGAAGACGATTTTCCAGTTGGAAGAAGGCTTTAACAGCGCAACTGGCGCGCAAAGTGTGTCGGGTCTGGCATTCAACCGCCAGGCATGGGTCGGTCTGACGAACGCTCAGTTCGGTACGGTGACGGCAGGCCGCGGGTACACCTCGTACTACACGATGCTCTCGCCGTATAGCCCGACCACGTGGCTGACCGGTGCATACGGTGCGCATCCGGGTGATATCGACTCGCTGGATACGACGTTCCGGGTGAACAACCAACTGGTCTATACGTCGCCGAGCTTTGCCGGTCTGACGGTTAGCGGTTCGTACGCACTGGGCGGCAACGCGGGCAGCTTCGCAGCCGGCCAAACCTGGAGCGTTGCGGCACAGTACCTGAACGGCCCGATCGGTCTCGCGGCAGGTATCCAGCGCATTGACAACGCGGCGACCGTTGGCACCCCCGCGTGGAATTCCACGGCGTCGAACAACGGCGCTCAGCCGTCCGTCTCGGCAATCAACAACGGCTTCCAGACCGCAGCGAAGCAGCAGCGCATTGCGGTGACGGGTGGTTACGCGTTCAACTCGCAGTGGGACGTTTCGTTCGCATACTCGAACGTTCAATACGCTGCGGGCCAGGCTTCGCTGTTCCACGACACGCAGATCTGGAATACCGGTGGCGCAGTGCTGCACTGGAAGCCGATCTCGGTGCTGGACCTGGCCGCTGGCTATAGCTACACCCGTGCAACGTCGTCGAACGGCATTCAGAGCACGGCTAGCTACAGCCAGTTCAACCTGTCGCAGTACTACTCGCTGTCCAAGCGCACCGGCCTGTACGCACTCGAAGCGTATCAGCGCGCTAGCGGCCAGACGCTGTCGGGCAACGGCAAGTCCATCATCAACGCAGTGGCAAGCATCGGTGACGGCCAGAACGGTTCGCCGTCCTCGTCGCGCAGCCAGACCGCGGTTGGCGTGGGTATCATCCACAAGTTCTAAACAGTTACTGAATACGTGGCGGCACGTTGTTTTGCCGCCACATCGACGCGTTTTTTTCGCGTCGTCAGTCTCGCAAAGCTGCGCACATTACGTGCGCAGTTTTTTTTTGGATGCTTCGTTTTGATGCATCGCAGGCGCTGGTCTCGCCAGCGGTGCCAGATCTGGGTTGGGATTGCCTCGCGCGCGGGCTTTCGCGTTACGATGAGAGCCCGGCGCGCTTTCCTGCGCCGTTTCGCGAGGAGACGCCGATGCGTGAATTACGATGGGCTTCGGAAGAGGGCGACGGCATCGAACATCTGGTATTCGATGCGCGCGACGATGGCTTCGCCGTTGAAAGCGTCGTGGTCGGGCAGCGCTACGGCAAGGCGTACGGGCTGCATTACGCGGTGCGCTGCGACGCGCGCTGGCGCACGCGCTACGCGCGGCTGAAGATCGTCGGCGGCGGCGAGCTGGAGCTGCATGGCGATGGCGACGGCCACTGGCACGACGGGCACGGCCTCGCGCTCAGCGCGATCGAAGGCTGTATCGACATCGATATCGCGGCGACGCCGTACACCAATACGTTGCCGATCCGTCGGCTGCAACTGGCGCAAGGCGAACGTCAGCCGATCGAAGTCGCGTATATCTCGACGCCGGACTTGCAGGTTACGCGCGCCGAGCAGGCCTACACGTGCATCGAGTTGAATGGCGAGTACCGCTACGAAGGCATTTTTCGCGAGTTCACCGCCAATTTGCGCGTGGATAGCGATGGTCTCGTGATCGACTATCCGACCTTGTTCACGCGTTTGCCGCGCGCGCGTTAGGTTGTGCGTTCGGCGTCGCCCGCTGCGTTTGAGTCGTCGTCGGGCCCAGTCGATGCGCCGCGGCCGAGCGGGCGTTGCATCAGCGTCGTGTCGAGCCAGCGGCCGTGCTTGTAGCCGACAGCCTTCAACGTGCCGGTCAGCTCGAAGCCGAGTTGCGCGTGCAACGACAGTGAGCCGCCGCTGCCGCCATCGGCGATCACTGCGATCATCTGACGCCACGGTCCGGTCTCGCAACGTTCGATCAGCGCCTGCAGCAGCACGCGTCCGATGCCGCGTCCGCGATACGCGTCGTTGACGTAGATCGAGTCTTCGATCGTGTTGCGATAGGCGGCGCGCGGGCGATACGGCGTCGCATAGCAATAGCCGGCTACGTCGCCGTCGATCTCCGCGACCATATATGGCAGTCCGTGGCTGCGCACGCTTGCGAGCCGCGCGCGCAGATCGTCGACGGACGGCGGGGTTTCTTCGAACGACGCGACACCGGTCAGCACGTGATGCGCGTAGATCGCCTGGATCGCGGGGAGGTCGGCTTCGCTGGCGTCGCGGATCAGCGGGGCGTCGAGCGGAGGGCGGGGTGAACTCATGCGGGGTCCTGTCGTAGCGGGCGCAGTTTGGCGGAACTCTTCACTATGCCTGTCGCCGGGGCGGATTTGAAGCGGGTCAAAGATCGAATTGATCGAACTCGCTCTGCAGCTCGCGATTACGCGCCACGCGTTCGTCGATAGCCGGTCCACGCCGTTCGACGACCGCCGAGATCAGCAGATTGAACAGGCACGTCAGCGGCGCGAGCGAATCCCAGAACTGACCGACGTCGGTCGTCACCTGCAGCAGATCGCCGTCGAAATCGCGCGCCCACGGACAGTAGATATCGGTGACGAGCGCGAACGGCAGGCCGCGGCGCGAGGCCGCCTGGCAATAGCGTCGCGCGATCGTCGAATAGGCGCGCGTGTCGGTGACGATCAGATAGGGCGTGCTGAATTCCGAGTTCAGCGAATCGACGTAGGAACCCGACATGCCGTCCGAATAGAACACGCGCGGGCGGATGTATTCGAGATAGCTGTAGAACGCGTTGCTGATGCCGCGCGTCGATTGGATGCCGAGGATGTAGACCGCATCGGCGTTCGCAATGCGCTCGGCGACGCGCGCGAAGGCCGGCGAGCGCGCGAGTTCATACACGTGCCGGATCGCGCCGATCTCGAGTTCGAGCGATTGGGCGAGCGCGGCGTCGCGCGGCGAGGAGCCGTCAGCGACGCTCGGTTCATGAAGCTCACCGGTTTGCGCGCAGTCGCTCGGGCCACGGCGGAACGCGTCGAGCCGGTCCGTGATCAGCCAGGGCCGCTGCTGCGTGCCGCGCAGCTCGCGTTTCAGATCGTCGAGATTGCGATAGCCGACGCTACGCAGAAAGCGGCCGACCGAAATACCGCTGGTGCCAGCTTGCTGCGCGATCTGATCGGCGGTCTCGAGGCCGAGCCGGTCGAGATTCGCGAGCATGTAGCTGGCGACGCGTTTCGACGTCGGCGTGAGTTCGGCAAAACGGGCTTCGACGGTTTGGGTAAAAGCGGTCGTCATCGTCAGTCGCGGCGCGGGGCGCTGGTTGTGCCAACCTGCGAAATGATGACATATCGATCCACGGCTCGCGCAATTCGATCCTGAAAAAGTCTATTCGCCGTGCGACGGTCGAGCCGCGTCAGACCGGCCGCCGCACCGGCGCGGCGCGCGAAAAATGCCGTGCGCCAGCCACGCAGGCGACCACGATCACGGTGACGATGATCATCGATGGCGGTACCTGCTCGTGCAGCAGCACGCCGGCGAGCAGCAGCCCGAAAAACGGCTGCAGCAGCTGCAGTTGGCCGACCGCCGCGATGCCGCCGAGCGCGAGCCCGCGATACCAGAACACGAAGCCGATCAGCATGCTGAACAGCGACACGTACGCGAGTCCCCACAGCGCGGCGGCGCCGACACCGTCGAACGACACGGGCCGCGTCCACCATGCGAGCGGCAGCATCAACGGCAGCGACAGCACGAGCGCCCACGAAATCACCTGCCAGCCGCCGAGATGACGCGACAACCGCGCGCCTTCCGCGTAGCCCAGCCCGCACACGACGATCGCCGCGAGCATCAGCGCGTCGCCGAGCGGCGAGGCGTCGATGCCGTGACGCAGCGCGAACGCGGCCACCACCGCGCTGCCGAGCGCCGAGAACAGCCAGAACGCCGGCTGCGGCCGCTCGCCGCCGCGCAACACGCCGAAGATCGCGGTGGCGAGCGGCAGCAGGCCGATGAACACGACCGCATGCGCGGCGCTCACATGACGCAGCGCGAGCGCGGTCAGCAAAGGAAAGCCGACCACGACGCCGAGCGCGACCACGACGAGCGGCAGCAGATCGCGCCGCTCCGGGCGGGTCTCGCGGAACACCAGCAACAGCAGCAGACCAAGGATGCCCGCGATCGTCGCGCGCGCCACGGTCAGAAACACCGGATCGAGGCCCTGCACGGCAAGCCGCGTGGCCGGCAGCGAGCCGCTGAAAATCAGCACGCCCGCGAAACCGCTGAGCCAGCCGTTGGTGGTTTTGTCCATGGCAAACATCCCTGCGCTGAAAGAGTCTCATGATGCGCGCCGCGGCCGTAAACGTTAAGCTACAGATCAGTACAGTTTGTACAAACTGTACTGAACATGGGAGCAGTACAGATGGCGGAAAGCGAGAACAACGAGACGGCGTCGGGCACGCGTGTCGGCCTCGTGATGAACAATCTGCGGGAGCGTATCGCGAGCCGCTCGCTGATGCCGGGCGCCCGCGTGCCGTCGATCCGCGCGATGACCGACACGCTCGGCGTGTCCAAGTCGACCGTGGTGGAAGGCTACGACCGTCTCGTTGCGGAAGGGGTGATCATCGCGCGGCGCGGCTCGGGCTTCTTCGTGTCGGGCCATGCGCCGCCGCTCGCGCTCGCCGATCTCGGGCCGCGGCTCGATCGCGAGGTCGATCCGCTGTGGCTCACGCGGCAGTCGCTGGAGATCGGCTCGAAAGCGCTGAAGCCCGGCTGCGGCTGGATGCCGGCTTCGTGGTTGCCGGAAGATGGCGTGCGGCGCGCGCTGCGCGCGGTCGCCCGTGATCCGCAATCGCTGCTCGCGGATTACGCGAGCCCGGCGGGCTTGCCCGCGCTGCGTCAGCAGCTTGCGTGGCGGCTTTCCGCGCACGGGGTCGATGCGCCGCCCGAGCAGATCCTGCTGACCGACGGCGGCACCCATGCGCTCGATCTCGTGTGCCGCTTCCTGCTCGAACCCGGCGACACGGTGCTGATCGACGATCCTTGCTATTTCAATTTTCAGGCGTTGTTGCGCGCGCATCGCGTGCGGATCGCGAGCGTGCCGTACACGCCGCAGGGACCGGATCTCGCGGCCTTCGAGCGCGTTCTGGTCGAGCAGCGTCCGCGGCTCTACGTGACGAACTCGGCGATCCACAATCCGACCGGCGCGACGCTCTTGCCGGCCGTCGCGCACCGGCTGCTGAAGCTCGCCGGCGAGCACGACCTGCTGATCGTCGAGGACGACATCTTCGCGGACTTCGAAGACGAAGCCGCGCCGCGCCTTGCCGCATTCGACGGCCTCGCGCGCGTCGTGTCGATCGGCAGCTTTTCGAAGACGCTGTCGGCGGCGGTGCGCTGCGGCTATATTGCGGCACGCGCCGAATGGGTCGAGCCGTTGATCGATCTGAAGCTCGCGACATCGTTCGGCAACGGTCAGCTCGCGGCGAGCGTCGTGCATCGGATGCTCGTCGACGGTACCTATCGGCGTCATCTCGAGGCGATGCGCGCGAAGCTGGCCGATGCGATGGGAGAGACCATCAGGCGTCTCGGCTATGCGGGCCTCGATATCTGGACACGGCCGCGCGCGGGCCTGTTCGTATGGGCGCGCTTGCCCGGGGCGCTCGATGCCGCCGACATCGCACGTCATGCGCTGACGGCGGGCGTCGTGTTCGCGCCGGGCAACGTGTTCAGCGCGTCGCAAGCGGCGGCGGGCTTTCTGCGTTTCAACGTGTCGCAATGCAATCGCCCGAAGGTGTACGAGGCATTGCAACGGGCGATGCAAGCGTGCACGGTGTCGGCCGGCGCGGGGCGCGAGCGGGTCTGAGACGAACTCAGGCGAAGCAGGCGTTCGCGGTCCCCCGCTACAGCGTTATTTGCACAGCAGAAGCATCCGTTCTTCTTCCGAGCAAGGCGTGTGCGGTTTCGGCGCGGGTTGCGCGGCCGCCGCGCTCATCGCCGCGCTGCGGTTCGCGAGACACGCGCGCAGATGCTTCTCGACCGGACCGTAGTACTTCCACCCACGAACGAGCGTCGGCAATTCGAGCTTCACCTGTTTCCATTTCGGATGGCCATGCTCCTGCAGATTGTCGAAGTTCGCGCACAACGAGTCGGCGAAATGATTCAGATTGCTGACTGTGTCGCGCAAGCCGTAATCGTAGGTGACCAGAAACGCTTTGACGGTCAGACCCGGCACGTCTTCCTTCAACCAGCCTGGGTAGCTGCTTTGGTGGATCGTAGTCGGAAAGTAGGTCTGCTTCGCGCGGTTCGTCTCCGGCGCGTTGGGATCGACGGGCAACAGACGCAACTGTGACAGCAGGTCGGGTTTCATGTCGTTGAACAGCTTTGCCGGCTGCCCGACCACGATGATCGCGACGTCGATCTTCTTCACGATCAGCGCGGCGAGCGCGTCCTCGTTGCTCAGATGCACGACGTTCTGCTCCGGAATCGGCTGGCCGAACATCAGGCGGTAGAGCGTCGTCGCCGACTGCGCGGTGCCGCTGCCCAGCAGGCCGACGCTGATGGTCTTGTCCTTGATGTCGGCGAGCGTTTTCAGCGGCGAATCCGCCCGCACGACGACGTTAATTTCCTCGTCGTAGAGCGGCATGATCAGTCGCAGCGGCCGGATCGTCGTGCCCGCATCGGGGTTGCCCGAGTTGGCCATGTCGATGAACGCCTGGTACACGTCGGACTGCACGAGCGCGAGCTTCACGCCGGGCTCGAAACGCATGCGCTGCACGTTTTCGGCCGAGCCTTTCGACGCCACCACTTCGAGGTCGATGCCAACCGGCTGGGCCACCCATTTCGACAGGTCATTGCCGATCTGGATATATGTGCCGCGCTCCGGCCCGGTGACGATCTTGTAGTGCGCCGGTTCCGCGCCGGCCAGCGAACATACGACCATTACCACCAGGCCCAGCCAGCCCGCGAGGAGTCTCTTCAGCATGATCTTTCTACCTATCGGTCAGGTTGATCCCGCTTCACGCGTGGCGCGTGGAAGCACCAGTGATCCGGTTGCCCTGTCATGTTCAAACTGCTGCCAGGGTCGCTCCGTCTGTTTCCGCTCAGAGGACGCACGATAATGTGCGAATCGGCACAGACGGCGGCCATTTGATCTGGTATGCGAAGCAATGTTTTTGCGCGACGGCGCAGCAGTTTGCGTCTCCGGGACCCGGTTCGGACCGTCGCGTCGCGCGTGAGCGCTAGTTGCTCCGCGGCGTCGCGGTTCTCACGACGCCGACGTTCGTTGCAGTCACGACCAGTTCGCTGTGCGCTTGCATGCCGCCGGGCAGCGGTGCCTGCGCTTGCGCTTGCGCGAGCGGCGCGCCCGGCACGGCGTCAGTCGTCGCCGCATGCGGCGGAGTCAGCGGCGCCCAGCCGGTCTCGCGAATGACGCGCTCGAGGATCACTTTCGCCGCGTCGTTGCCGCTGTCGATCGCGAGCGCCTCGTTCGCGTGCTGACGCGCGCACGGCCACGACTGCTGCGCGACGCAGGCCTGCGCGGCCTGTAGCGCAGTATCGCGACGCTGGACGAGCGGCCGCATCTGATCGGCCAGACCCTGCGCGTCGCTGTTTCCGGGTTGTAACGTTTGCGCGGCGGCGAGAGCGGCTTGGGCGGCGGACAGATCGTTCGCGCGGAACGCTGTCCTCGCGACCTGCAATGCTTGTCCGGCGTCGTGGATTTGCGGCGCGGGCCGCATGGGCGTCGCGGCCATCGGCGGCGCGGCAGGCGGCGCGGCTGGTGTCGCTGGAATGACAGGAGCCGCGGGCACGACGGGCGCGGGCTTCGCCGCCAGTGCGGTCACGGGCGGTGGCGCGGGCTTGGCCGCGGCCGGCGCGTGCATGGTCTGTGCTTGAGCAATCACCGGGGCGGACCCAAGCGGCGCGATCATGCCGGTCGTTGTTCTGGCATCCGGCGTAATCTGCTCCACGCCTGTATCTTCCGATTCGCCGCCGTCGCTGAATAGCGTATAAGCGACATACGCCAGGCCGATTGCGACAACCGCGCCGATCACGTACAGCACGCGCCAGATCGTTTGCGCAGTGTTGGGCGGCGCATACATCGGATCTTCGTAAGGTGGGATAGTGGTGTCGGTCGATACGAGCGCCGTGTGCATGACCGGCTCGGTCTGCAACAGGGGTTCGGACGCCATCGCGGCAGCGGCGATGGCGGGCTCGTCCCGTGTGCCGAGCTCATTGTCGAAACGGGGCAGGGGCTTGTGCGTGGCGCTCGCACGGCTGCCTGGAATACCGGTGCGGATGTGCGGATCGTCCTGGTCGAACGGATGCGCAGCGCCACAGTAGGGGCAGGCGTCGACTTGTCGGTACAGTGCGCCACCGCAGCGTTTGCAGGGCGTGGGGAAACTTTGGCCGGTTGCTGTCTGGGTGGACATGCCGTGGACCCACCTTTGGAAAACGATGCCGTAAAGGCATGCTTCGGATCGTGTTGAGGCAGGAGCCTTGTCCGCGGAATCACGATCCACATGCGCCGGAAGTCGTGGAGACGTAGGCAGCGGCTGCGTTTCCACGGGTTCCAATATGTGGCGTTTCACGGGGGACGTCAACGCGGTTGGCCCCTGGATTGTGTGCGCTACCGCTCATTGGGAGGTATGAAGAAACCCTGGCCATATATTCGAAAACGAGTGTATGTGTCTGTTGTTTCACGACAAATGGAAGGTAACCGGAAGCATCGCGCTGCATGAAGCGAGCGCGACAAAAAAACAACGAGGCCGACGCGTCGTGCGTGCGGCCTCGTGATCGACCTGCTATCTGGCGCCTGCCGGTACGCGTTTGCATCAGCTTCCCGATCAGGCGTCGAAGTACGCTCAGTGCTTGCGCAACGGATGATCCTTCAGCAGCCATGCGAGCACGAAGGCGAGCACCACGACGCATGCGGCCGACAGATACACGGTGTGCAACGCACCCGCGAACGCATGCAGATAGTCGTTGCGCAATGCTTCGGGCAGCTGATGAATCGCTGCGGGACCCAATGCCTGCGGAAGTTCGGTGTCGGGCGGGATCAGCTTTTCGAGGCGTCCGGCGAGGCCGTTCGAGAACACCGCGCCGAAACCGGCCACGCCGATCGAGCCGCCGATCGAGCGAAACAGCGTGACGCCCGACGTCGCCACACCCATATGCTTGAACTCTACGGTGTTCTGGACCGCGAGGACCAGCACCTGCATCACCATGCCGAGGCCGCAGCCGAGCAGACCCATGTACAGATACATCACATGAATCGGCGTATCGACCTGCAGGCGCGCGAGCAGCAGCATCGCCACGGAGACGAGGAACGTGCCCATGATCGGGAACAGCCGGTACTTGCCGATCTTGCTGATCACGCGGCCCGTCACCATCGACAGGATGAACAGGCCGCCCATCATCGGCAGCATCTGCATGCCGGCTTGCGTCGGCGTGGAGCCCTTCACGACCTGCAGATAGAGCGGAATGAACGTCACGGAGCCGAACAGCGATACGCCGATGATGAAGCTCACGAGGCTGCTGATCAGAAACGTGCGCTGTTTGAACAGTCCGAGCGGCATGATCGGTTCGACCGCGCTGCGTTCTTCGTGAATGAATCCCCAGATCGCTGCGAGGCCCATGCCGAGCGTGAACCACAGTTGCGGCGACGACCACGGCAGGATCGTGCCGCCCTGACTCGTGAACAGGATGATGCAGGTCAGCGCGCCGGCGAGAAAGGCGGCACCCATGTAATCGATCGTGTGCTTCACGTGGCGCGCGTGCGGCTTGAACACCGCGCCGATCACGATGAGCGACAGGATGCCGAGCGGCAGGTTGATGTAGAAGATCCAGCGCCACGTCAGATGCTCGACCAGAAAGCCGCCGAGCAGCGGACCGATGACGGTGGCAAGACCGAAGATGCCGCCGAACACGCCCTGGTAGCGGCCACGCTCAGCGGGCGGAATCACGTCCGCGATCGCCGCCATCGTCACGACGAGCAGGCCGCCGCCGCCGAGCCCTTGCAGCGCGCGCAGCACGATCAGCTGACTCATGTTCTGCGCGATGCCACACAGCGCCGAGCCGACGAGAAAGATGACGATCGCCGTCTGCAGCACGATCTTGCGGCCGAACAGATCGCCGAACTTGCCGTACAGCGGCACGACGATGGTCGAACTGAGCAGGTAGGCGGTCACGACCCACGACAGGTTATTGAGCCCGCCCAGTTCGCCGACGATGGTCGGGAGCGCGGTCGAGACAATCGTCTGGTCCAGGGCGGCGAGCAGCATGACCAGCAGCAGCGCCGGAAACAGCAGCCGGATCGGCGGATGGTCGGCCGCGGGCGCGGGGTTGACTGACACGGTCGTAGCGGGTTGTTCCATGGCGGCAATGCGTTGAAATTAATTAACTGAGAGATTAATATATGTGACATCGCCTCTCACGTCAAATTCAATGCAATGACAAGGATCTCGCCTGACGACGCCGCGGCGCACAATGCCGTGGCAGATACGGGGCCGCCCGCGCGAATTGCCGCGAAAGAGCGCGACGCATCGAAGCCCAAACTCAAGGCAGCGCCAACGGATATTCATGCCGCGAATATCGGAAGCAGCGCGCCGGCTGGGTCCGCCGCCCGCCGCCCCGGCCGGCCGTCGGGCGCCGCGCGCGGTCCCGCGCAGCGTGCGCGCTTGCTCGACGCCGCGCTGACGCTGTTCGCGAGGCAGGGCATCGTCGAGACATCGCTGGGTGAGATCGCCCGCGAGGCCGGCGTCACGCCCGCGATGGTGCACTACTACTTCAAGACGCGCGATCAACTGCTCGACGTGCTGATCGACGAGTGTTTCGTACCGTTGCGCGCGAGCCTCGGGCTGCCGTTTCAGGAGAATCCCGACGATCCGGTCGCGGCAATCACGCAACTCACGGAGCGGCTCGTGCAGATCGCGAGCGACAACCCGTGGTTCGCGTCGCTGTGGGTGCGCGAAGTGATCAGCGACGGCGGGCTGCTGCGCCAGCGCATGCATGAGCGCTTTGGTTTCGCGCATCAGAAGGCGTCGCTGCTGGCGATCGCGCGCTGGCAGAAGGAGGGGCGCCTGAATGCATCGCTCGAACCCGCGCTCGTGTTCGTCACGCTGCTCGGCATGACGATTCTGCCGCTTGCCACCTCGAAGCTGTGGCGCAACGATCCGTTGCGCCGCAGTATCGGCGGCGCGGAGATTGCGCGGCACGCGGTGGCGTTGCTGTTGCAGGGCATTGGGCCCGGCAAGGGCGATTGAACTGGCGCCCGGTGTGGCGCCCCGGGCGCCGCGTCGTTTGAAAGGGCCCTAGATTTTGCGATTGTTCTTCCACTCGTCGAACGCCGCCTTCGTCTCGTCGTTCGGCGGATAGGTGCCGGGCAGCGCGGCGCCGGCACGAATCCTTTCGGTGAGAAACGCCTCGAGCTGTTCCTGTCCGGCGGCGGCTTGCGCGACGTCGTCGGCTATCTTCAGCGGAATTACCACGACTCCATCCACATCGCCGACGATCACGTCGCCCGGAAACACCGCGACTCCACCACAGCCGATCGGCACGTCGATATCGACCGCGTGATGGCGGATCAGATTGGGCGGCGCGCTCGCGCCGGCGCAAAACACCGGCATGTCGAGCGCGGCGATCGTCGCGCTGTCGCGCACCGGGCCGTCGGACACCATGCCGGCAACACCGCGCACCTGCAAACGAAGCGACAGAATCGAACCGAACGACGCGCTGCCGCGCTCGCCGCGGCAATCCTGCACGAGCACGTGGCCCGGCGCAATGGTCTCGACGCATTTGCGTTGCGCGTACTCAGGGTCCGCGAATAGCTCCAGTATGTCGATGTCTTCGCGCGATGGGATGTTGCGCAGCGTGAACGCCGGCCCGACCAGATTCGCGCCGCGCCGCGGACCGAGCGGCGCGACGCCCTGCATGAAGGTGTTGCGCAGACCGCGCTTGAATAGCTGCGTGGTCAGCGTGGCGGTGCTGACGTGACGAAGGATGTCGAGCGTCGCGGCGGAAAGCGCGGGCGATGTGGCGGACATGGTGTCGGTTGACCTCGGGTTGAGATGAGGGGGCATCGGTAGGCGCGCGTGCGCGCCCACGATGATAGCGCCGCGACACCACCGGTTAGCAGGCCAGCGCCATTCATCGCGCGACATCGGCAACCGCGACCGAGCCCTTCTTTACGAGACGCGAACCGCTGCAACGAGGCACGCGACGTGCTTGCAGTGTCGTCGGATGCGAGCGACGCAAAACGAACGGCAGCGCGGCGTTGTGCAAACAATACGAAGGACAGAATCGATACCGGGCGGGGAAGGCCGTAGGAACGGGGTTCGTACGAACCGCGCCGGAACATCGGGTGCCGGCGATCGGCGAGCCGCGGAAAAACTGCGGACACTGAGCAGCTAAATCGCGGTGCGCGTCGAGCGCCGTTTTTTCATCGACGTGCAATTTTGGCGCGTTACCGTGCGCAAGCGTTGTACTCGGGAAGATGTTGCGCAATGTTTTACAAGCGCGGACCTGTCTGCAACTTGGCGTGCGAAATCGGGTCGGAATCATGGACAGCAACACCCTGGCCGCGCGAATCGGCGGCAATCAGCAAAGTGAAATACAAAGTGAAACCTCCGCCCCCTCGGACGGCCTAACCGGTTTTTCAGAGCAACAACCTACGATGAACGCAGCAATGAGGCTCGATCAGGCCACGATCGTGCTGGTGGAGGACGACCCGGACAGCCGGGAATCGTTGACCTTGTTACTCGAGGCGGAAGGCGCGAAGGTTTGCGCGGTCGCCGATGCGGAAGAGGGCGTCGTGGCGGCGATGCGGTTGCTTCCCGACGCGGTCGTCTGCGACCTCGACTTGCCGGCCATGGATGGCTTCTATCTGATCCAGCGGCTGCGCGACCACGAGATTTGCGGCGGTCATTCCCCCTCGGTGGCGGTGGCCCTCACCGGCCATACCGACGACGCATACCGCCTGCGCAGCATCGGCGAAGGCTTCCAGCATTTCATGACCAAACCTGCGTTACCCGAAGCGCTCGTGACGCTGCTGCACGACGCGATCGACGCCCGCGCGGCGGGTTGATCGACGCTTCGCCGCGGCTCTCGTGGGAGCGGGTTTTAGACAGAGCAGGCCGGCGCGCGGCGGGGAGATGTCGTTTCGCAGCGCACGGCCATCGACGCTTTGCAGCGCGTCACACAGCGTTGCGCACCCAATGTGGCGCGCCGCTATTTCGCCGCGGCCACCGGCGCGGCCGCGCTGGCCGCTTTGGCCGCCTGACAGGCGGCACACAATCCCTTCAATTCGATTTCGTCGCTCGCGAGCCGATAGCCCGCGTCCTCGATCTGCGCGACGAGGGTCTGACGCAGCTTCGGTTGATGCAATTCGGTGACGCTGCCACATTGCTGGCATACGACGAGAATGCCGTGCTGGCATTGCGTCAGATCATGGCAGACAGTGAACGCATTGATCGATTCGATCCGATGCACGAGCCCCGCCGACAGTAAAAAATCCAACGCGCGATAGACGGTCGGCGGCGCCGAGCCGGCGTGGATCTGGCGCATTTCGTCGAGCAGCGAATAGGCCTTGGTCGCGCGTCCCGAGTTCAGCAGCAGTTCGAGCACCTTGCGCCGGATCGGCGTGAGTTTTTCGCCGCGTTCGCGGCAATATTCCTCGGCGAGTGCGAGAGCCGCTTCCTGCGACGGGCCATGTGCGTGCGACGACTCGTGCACGTCGTGATGCGCTCGATGATCGTGTGCATCGGCGGCGGGGGCGGCAGGTGTGGGAGCGACCGGACGGCCGGTCGCGGCGGGCTTGGCGGTTTTCATGCGTCGATTATAGAGGCAGGGGGATGCAAGTGCCGCGCCGGTCGAAGCGTCGAGAGAATCGGGAGTCCCCGGATTTGGCTTACATCTGACAACAAACGAAAAATAGGGTCTTTACTGGCAAAAAATGCCTATTCTTTGTCAGTCAGTCGCTGAATGTGTTTGACGGGATCTCGATGAGACAACTGCTTCACCCATCGCGGGCAGTAGCCTTAGCCTTTCTCTTTGCGATTGCCGCAGGGACGCTCCTTTTGAGGTTGCCCTTGTCGCAGGCCAAAGGTGAGGCAGCGCCGTGGCTGAGCGCTTTTTTTACCGCTACCTCCGCGGTCTGCGTGACTGGACTCGTCGTTGTCGATACGGGCACCTACTGGTCAAGCTTTGGACAGTGGGTCATCCTCGGCCTGTTTCAGATTGGCGGTTTCGGCATGATGACCGCAGCCACCTTGCTGGGACTCATGGTCAACCGGTCCTTGCCGCTGCGAGCGAAGCTGATCACCCAGGTCGAGACGCACACGCTCCGTCTCGGGGACATCGGCAGCGTGGCGCGCCTGGTGCTCGTCGTGACGCTCGTCACCGAACTGACCACGGCACTCTGGCTGACGCTCAGGCTTCATCTCGGGTACAACGTCCAATGGGGCGAGGCCGCATGGAGCGGATGGTTCCATGCGGTCTCCGCGTTCAGCAACGCGGGCTTTTCAATTTACCCGGACAGTCTGATGCGCTATGCCGCCGACGCGTCGATGCTGGTACCGATGATGGTCGCGATTGTCGTCGGCGGAATCGGGTTTCCGGTTCTGTACGATCTGCGGGAAAAACTTCGGGGTGCCCGTCGGCTTTCATTGCACACTAGGCTCACTTTAGTGGTCACGGGGGTGCTGCTGCTCGGTGGATTTCTTGCGTTGCTGCTGTTCGAATGGACCAATCCAAAAACCCTGGGTCCGATGCCGTTCGGAGAGAAGCTCCTTTCGGCAGCTTTCGCCTCGGTATCCGTGCGCACGGCGGGTTTCAACTCGCTCGACGTCGGCGCAATGCGTCATGAAAGCTGGGCCCTGCATTTCTTCCTGATGTTCGTTGGCGGGGGCAGCGCGGGAACGGCAGGGGGTGTCAAGATCGGCACCATCGCCATTCTGGCCTTGCTGGTGATCGCAGAGATCCGCGGGCTTGGCGATATCGAAGCGTTTGGGCGCCGTGTCAGCGCGTCGGCGCAGCGGCAGGCGATTACCGTCGTGGCGCTGGGCGCCGTGATGATCACGGTCGGCACACTGATCATTCTGCACATCACCGATTTCCCTACCGATCAGGTCATCTTCGAAGTTATTTCGGCGTTCAGTACGGTCGGTCTGTCCACGGGTATCACGGGTGATCTGCCTGCGCCGGCACAGTTCGTGATCATCGCGCTGATGTACGTCGGCCGGGTTGGAACCATTACCTTTGCAACGTCGTTAATACTGGTTGAGCGGCGTGCGCAATATAGCTACCCCGAGGAGCATCCAATTGTTGGCTGACCTGTTCAAGATTTCGCTCTCTTTTTCGAAAGGCGACAGTGTGGTCGTCATCGGTTTGGGGCGGTTCGGCTGTGCCGTGGCCCAGTCGCTGCTTCGGCTTGGCCATGACGTGATGGGAATCGACCGGGACGAGCAGCAGGTGCAGTTATGGGCGGACCGGTTGACGCATGCCGTCCAGGCCGATTCGACCAACGTGAATACCCTGCGTCAATTGGGCGTTGCCGACTTCCCTCATGCGATCGTGGGCATTGGAAGCGACCTTTCGGCGAGCCTGATGACCCTGATGGCCCTAACGGAACTTCAGATCAAGGACATCTGGCTGAAGGCGGTGACCACGGAACACGCCCAGATTGCCCAGCGCATCGGCGCGCATCACGTGGTTTATCCGGAAGCGGAAATGGGTGAACGGATCGCTCACCTGATCACAGGCCGAATCGTGGACTACATTGAATTCGGCGAAGGATTTGCCGTCGCCGCGATTCATGCCCCGGCGCCGACACACAACCGTCCGCTCGCAGATTGCGGCGTTCTGGAGGCGTTCGGTGTCATGGTCATGGCCGTCAGGCGCGCTGGCGAAGAGTTCCAGCACGCGGGGCCTGACACGGTTGTTGTGCCGGGGGATCTGCTGATCGTGTCGGGCCCCGCGAGCAGCGTTGAAGAGTTTGCGGGTCGCGCGAATACCTGAACTGTTTCAGCCGACCCGCGCCATGCTCAGGTCAACGGGAAATCCACATACTTCTTGAACCCGGAACGCGTCGTGAGACGCGAATACCAGCGCTCCAGACTCGGCAGCGACGGCCGCTGCAAACCGTCGAGGCCGAACCAGCGCTTCGCGTACGCGCCGATCACGATATCGGCGAGCGTGAACTTGTCGCCTTCGAGAAAGAAGCGGCCCTGCAGATGCGTGTCGAGCAGGCGCCACAGGACGGTGACCGCCTTCGCGTCGGCGGCGAGTTTGGCGCCGTCGCGCTCGGCCTCGGGCGTGCGCACGAGGGTCCAGAACACGGGACGTTCCACTGGCTGCAGCGTCGACAGCGACCAGTCCAGCCAGCGGTCGATGCTCGCGCGCAGTTTCGGCTCGCCCGGATACAGCAGGCTCGATTCGCCGTATTGCATCGCCAGATAGCGCAGGATCGAGTTGGATTCCCACAGCACGAAGTCGTCGTCGACCAGCGTCGGAATCTTGCCGGTCGGGTTCATCGCGAGATAGTCGGGTTCGTTGTTGCGGCCGAATTGCAGGCCCGCGTCGATGCGATCGAACGGCAGCACGAGTTCGTCGCAGCACCACAAGACCTTCTGGACGTTGACCGAATTGGCGCGTCCCCAGATCGTAATCATCCGGCAATTCCTTTTCTCTTACAGTTGGCAAGCCGCGCGGCGTGCGCGGCGTTCAGGCGGTAACGATACACGATGCGCGCGCCTTTGCGCGACGGGCCGCCCGGCCGACATTGCGTTGCGTACAATGACCGCACTCCGGATTGGCCGCTGAAACACGCATCCCAACTCATTGAGGCATCGCATGGCCCGCATTGTTCCCGACGACTGGAAGAGCCTCGAAGCGACCGGCGCGGCGGCGCGCGAACGTGAAACGCTCGCGCTGCTCGAAAAGGCACTGCCCGCCGACTACACCGTCTACCACGGCGTGCATTGGACGCGCCTGAACCAGAACTTCTCCGTGTTCGGCGAGGCCGATTTCGTGATCGTGAGTCCCGCCGGGCGCCTGCTGATCATCGAGCAGAAGACCGGCTTTCTGCGCGAAACGCCGAAGGGGCTCGTCAAGGTGTATCTGCAAACCGAGCGAAACGTCGCGATCGCGCTCGCGCATACGATCGAGAGTCTGCACCGGCGTTTTACCGCGGCGTTCGGCGCGGGCGCCTATTTCATCGAGGAACTGCTGTACTGTCCCGATCACATCGTCAAGGATGCGGCGATCGCCGGCGTGAATCCCGCGCGCATCGTCGACGCTACGCGGCGCGAGCGTCTCGCGGCGATCGTCCGCGAAGCGCTGCCGGCCGATGAACCGCGGCTTCCCTGCGCGGCGAAAATCCACCACTTTCTCGCCGACGAACTCGCGTTGACGCCCGACACGAGCGCGCTCGTCGGGCAGGCGGGCATGCTCGTCACGCGCCTTTCGGGCGGACTTGCGACATGGGCCCGGCGGCTCGAAATCGCGCCGTTCCGTTTGCGCGTGATTGGCACGGCGGGCTCCGGCAAGACGCAACTCGCGGTGCAGGTGATGAAGGACGCGGTCGCGCGCGGCGAGCGGCCGTTGTACGTGTGCTTCAACCGGCCGCTCGCCGATCACATCGCGCGGGTCGCGCCGCCGGAGGCGAAAGTCGCGAACTATCACCAGCTTTGCGACTGGATCGCGCGCGACGCGGGCCGCGCGCCCGATTTCCGGTCGGCGCAGGTGTTCGATCAACTGGAGGCCGTATTCGCCGACACGCCGATCGAACCGCGCTGGCAATTCGACGTACTGATCGTCGACGAAGGGCAGGATTTCCAGCAGCCATGGGTTGCCGCGCTCGAGCGGCTGCTGCGGCCGGGCGCCGCATGGTGGTGGCTCGAAGACCCACTGCAGAATCTGTACATGCGTGAGCCGGTCTCGTTGCCCGGCTGGACCACGCTGAAAGAAACCACCAATTACCGCAGTCCTCGCGACATCCTCGATTATCTGCGCGACGTGCTGGGCGCGTCGGTGCCGCTGGCCGCGGCACTTACGTCGGGCAGTCCGTTCGACGGCTCCGAGGTTTCGGTGTCGGTCTACGACGAAGCGCAGGGCGCCGATAGCAGTATCGACGCAACCAAGCGCGCCATCACGCAGGCGCTATCGCTCGGTTTTCGCAAGCAGGACATCGCGGTGCTGTCGTTCCGCGGTCGCGAGGGCTCGGCGATGAGCGCGCTCGATCATCTCGGACCGCATCGGCTGCGCAGTTTCACCGGCAAATACGATCTGTTCGGCAACCCGGAGTATCGTGAAGGCGACGTGCTGTTCGAGTCGATCTACCGCTTCAAGGGGCAGGCGGCGCCGTGCGTGATCTTCACCGAGATCGACTTCGACGCGTTCGACGAACGCAGCGCGCGCAAGCTGTTCGTCGGCGCGACGCGCGCGACGATGAAGCTGATCGTCGTCGCGTCGCAGCGGGCCGCGCGGCATTTGCAGTTGCGCGAGGCGAAGGACAGGTAGCGGCGGCGTTCGGGCGCTGCGCCCACAAGGAACGTTGCGCTCAACTCCACGCCCTTGCGCTCACCAGCATCCCCGTGCGCGTCAGCGCATCCCACCAGATCACGCGCAGCAGCGGCGCTTGCTGCGCGATCAGCAGCGCCTGCACCGGATCGCTTTCGACGAAGTGCGTGACACCCGCGCGCAGCGCCGCGCTCGCCTTGTGCGCGGCCGCGCCGGCGGGGCTGTCGTCGTGCAGGCCGGACGTGCGCATCGCCAACTGCATGTGAGCGAAGCCGTGTCGCGCGAGCCACGCTTCGGTGCGCGCGCGATCCATCTCCGGGCGGCCCGTGATGATCGTGCGCACCTGCTGCAGGTCGATGCCGGGCAGCACCTCGAACGGCAGCAGCGCGTCGCGCTCGGCGAGCGCGGCGGCGAGGTCCTCGTCGTAGCGCGCGAGCGGTACGTCGGGCAGCAGGATGCCGTCGAGGTCGATCGCGTAGGCCGCGTACTCGTGGTCGTTGGCCATCGCGGGCGCGGCGCCGGCTTCGACGCGCGCCCAGTCGTCGCGGTAGCGCTCGGTGTACGCCTGGCGTTCCCATGGAAAGAGGGCGAAGTAGCCGCGCGCATCGATCGCGTAGTCGGGCTGTGCGCGGCTCAGATCATCGACCGCGGCGGTCAGGGTTTTGACTTCGAGCCCGTGCGCCTGCAGAAACGCGATGCAATCGACGAGCGTAAAACCGCGTCCCGCGATGTCCTCGCACAACAGCACTTTCGATCCGGCGGGCGGGATCGGCAGCGTCGAATCCCATGCGACCGCGCGCGTCTGGCGGTCGTAGCGCAGGAACGCGACCGGCGCGCCGACCGCGTGCGACACCATCAGCGCGAGCGGCGCGCCGCCGCGCAGAATCCCGAGCGCCATCGAGAAACGCTCGGCGAGCAACGCGGGTTGCAGCGATTCGATCCAGTGATCGAGCTGTTCGTACGTCAGAGGCAGGACCGGCTTGTTCATGACTATCGAGGCGCCGCGTGGCGCGTTGGAAGGCAATGGTCCGCGGGGATGCGCGCGCGGCGCGCGCTGACGCACTGGCGCGACATCGCGGGTCCCCGTTTTTGAGTCAGCGCATTTTGGCGATATTATGCATGCGGGTCAAAGGTCGCGTGTCGGGGTGGCACGCGTTTGACGGCACGGCACGGCGCAACTCTTCGCGTGGCATGAGATCGGCTGACCGTGGCGCCGCCAGCGTTCCGGCGAATCAGCGAAAACGGATAAAAAAGCAAATGGCCAATCTGATTGCAACGCTGCGCAACGCAGCCAGCGGAACCGGTGTGCCCTGGCGGATGCGCTGGCTGACGGGGCTGGCGGGACTGATCGTCGGGCTTTCCGTCTGTTGCGCGCATGCGCAGCCGGGCGCGCGGCAGTCGCCGGCGCTGGCGCTCGACGTGCAGGGCAAGATCGCCAATACCAACGACGCCGCGCATCGCACCTATCACTTCAACGAGGCTCAACTGCTCGCGCTGCCCGTGCATACGATCACGACCTCGACCACCTGGACGCCGCGCTCGACGTTCACCGGGCCCAGGCTCGCCGACATCCTGAAGGCCGTCGGCGCGCACGGCACCCAGATCGAACTCCACACGTTCGACGACTACACCTACACCGTGCCGGTGTCGGACTGCGAACGCTACGGCGTGATCGTCGCGTACAGCATGAACGGCCAGCGCCTGAAACTCAGCGACTTCGGGCCGCTGTTTCTGATCTATCCGCGCGACGCATTTCCAGATGAACTGACTGGCGCGGTCGGCGACTCGAAATTCGTATGGCAGATCAAGGCCCTCATCGTCAAATAGCGCGCCGTCCGTGGCGGCGCGTGTTGTACGTGCTGATCTGGCTGATGGCGCTCGCGGCGCCCGCCGGCGCGATCGGCTATCTGCTCTATGCGAACCTGTTGAACCCGCGCGCGACCGAGCAGCTGACCCGTACCTACGACGGTTTCTACTGGGACGCCGCGCAACTGCAGATCGCGTACACTCGCTTCGAGAACCAGCTGCTGCTGTATCAGTCCGGTGCCGACGACGATTATCAGCAGTTGCAGCTGCGCTTCCAGCTGCTGCAATCGAAGCTGCGCGTGATGGCCGGCTCGACGCATCGGCTCTCCGCGCAGCTCGCTCTGTTGCAACGGCAGCTCGACGAAATCAAGACGCTCGAGACTGTGCTCGACGACATCCAGCCCGAGATCGAGGTACTGCAGCGCGACCGTGCGCGTGCCGCGCGGATCGACGCGCAGCTGCGCCAGCACTGGAGCGAGGTCAACGATCTCGCGCTGTCGCGCCGTTTCGCCGATGTCGCCGACCGCGAGGCGATGAACCGCGATTTCATCGACAAGCGCCGCATTCTGTTCGCGGGCGGTCTGGTGCTGCTATTGCTGTCGGCGGCGGCGACGCTGCTGCTCGCGCTCAACGGCCGGCGCCGCACGCGGCTGATGCGCCAGCAGCGCGCGGCGCTGGAAGCCGAGCATCAGGCGAGCCGCGCGGCGCGCGAGGCGAGCCTCGCGAAGGATGCGTTTCTCGGCATGATCGGCCATGAACTGCGCACGCCGCTGCATGCGATCGTCTCGTCGGTGGAACTGCTCGGCTTCAACTATCACTCGGAGGCCGACCGCAAGGTGATCCAGCGGCTCGAAACCGCGGCGCGCCATCTCGAGGCGCAGATGAAGGACCTGACCGACTACGCGCGCCTTGGCGCCGGCAAGCTCGAACTGCGGCACCAGCATTTCGAGCCGCGCGAGCTGCTGGCGTCGATCGTCGATGAACACACGATGTCCGCCAGGACGCGCGGGCTCGAGCTCGAAAGCGAGGCGAGCGGCGCGAGCGGGCTCGTCGAGTCGGACCCGCACCGCATCCGGCAGATCGTCAACAACCTCGTCACCAACGCGATCCGCTACACCGAGACCGGCACGGTGCGCGTCGAACTGCGGCAAGAGCCGGCGCTGCTGGTTTTCGTCGTCAGCGATACGGGGCCGGGCGTGCCGTCCGAACAGATCCCGCTGATCTTCGAGGAGTTCACGCAGCTCGACGCGTCGCGCACGCGCCGCTTCGAAGGCGCGGGGATGGGGCTCACGATCGTGCAAGGGCTCGTGAAGCTGTTCGGCGGCACGGTGGATGTCGCGAGCACGGTCGGCGAGGGCACCAGCTTCACGGTGACGATCCCGGTCGTGCCGGTCGCCACCGTCGAGCCGGCCGAGGTCGCGGAGCAAGCCGAGCCGGACGGCGCGCAGCCGTGCGTGCTGATCATCGACGATAACCGGCTGATCCGCGAGTCGCTCAGCGAAATGGTCGCGCACATGGGCTACGACTCGCTCGCACTCGGCAATGCCAACGACGCGCTCGCGTGGCTCGACACCCACCGCTGCGAAGTGGTGCTGCTCGATCTGCACATGCCGGAGCGCGATGGCTACACGTTTCTCGAAGACTTCGCGACGCGCGACGGACCGTCGGCGGGCGTGCCGGTGATCGTGGTCAGCGCGTACGCGCCGGAGGTCGTGCGGGATGGCGAAAGTGGCGCGACTGGTGTGCCGTCGGTGTTCGAGGCGCTGTTAAAGCCAGTCCATTACGAGGATCTGAAGCACGCCCTGCAGCGGGCGCTGGCGGCGCGGCATCAGGCGTGAGCGCGTGAGCGCGTGAGCGCGTGAAGGCGGCGCTGCCGCGAACGGGGTGCGCATCGGCGCCCGCGCTTCAGGGGCGGTTCAGCCGCTTCGACAGATCGGCGACGAGGATCGCCATGCGCGCGGGCTTCTCGTAGCACGCGACGTCGTAATCGCGGATCACCTCGCTGATCTCCGATTCGCTGGCCTTGCCGGTCAGCAGTTCGCCGGTGAGCACGAAGATCGGCGCGTCCGGGTTCTCCGACGCGCGCACCGCGCGAATCGCGGCCGCCGAGGTCTGCGAGCCGAACAGCCAGTCGATGATCACGCCGTCGAACACCTGCGTCTGCAACTGCTCGCTGAAGGCCGCGAGCCCATAGATCGCGACCGCCGTGAAGCCGCTGCGCTCCAGATAATCGCGCAGGTTATCGGCGCTTGCACGATCGTCGTCGACCACCGCGATGGCCGGCTTGTCGGTCTCGGCGCGGCGCGGATAGATCTCGATCTTGTGGACTTCGTACGCGCTCTGATACAGCGCGCCATCATGACGCGAGACGCGCCATTGACCGAGCCGCGAATAGGCGACGAATTCCGGGCGGCTACCCGGTTCGAGCGCCGCGCCGACCCACGCGGTGCAGGCGATTTCGGTCGCGCCGATGCAGAACACCGCCTCTTGGGCGATCGCGCCGACGACGCCCGGATCGAGCGACTGCGCGCCGAACAGCTGCGCCGCGGGTTCGTCGAATACCTCGGCGACTTTCTTGATTTGCGACAGCGTCCACGGACTATTGCCGCGCAGTTTGCGGTGCCCCTGAGAAAAACTCAGATCGAGGATGCGGCATAGCTCCGTGGTTTGCTGTCGCTTGCCGATTCCATGCCTGCTCATCAACTCGCGCACGCGCTCGGCAACCGCGATGGAGTCGGGTGAGTGTGTTTCGTTGGCCATGCTGCGTGAAAATCCGCCGGGTTAAAAGGTACATCTGGAGCGCGGTCGGCAGGCGCAAGCCGACCCTGCGCATGCTATGCGCATGAATCGGTCACGCGGGGACAGCAAATGTACCGTAAAAAAATTCACCATTTATGATTTTGTCAGACCGGCCGCCGAGTCCGCTGATGCAAGCGACGCCATCGCCGTGCCGGTGACTTTTGATGCATTGAGCATCAAAAGGCATTCTACCGGTGAAACGATGACGAAACCGTAGGGAATCCACGAATGAGTAGTGCGCAAGGCGACGGATCCGGCCGCTTGCCGCACAGCCCGGCAGGTCCGCCCTTGCGGAAAAGCCAGGCGAGAGGCGCAATGAAAAGTGTGTCCGGAGGGATCGGGTTTGCGCCGGCACGCGCGGTCCGCGTTCAGCTTGCCGGCATCGTGTCGAGCCGGGCCGCCGAATTTTGAAGTCCTTTGAAAATCCGCTCGGCGACCTTGCCCGGAAAGCGCTCGGGCAACTCCGCCGACACCCGCTCGATCACGCCAGGTGTCTGCTCGATCAGACGCTGGAGCAGCGGCTCGGCGTCGGCGCCGTACGAGCATTTCAACGCCATCGCGTTGAAGTGTCGCCGCTGCACGTCGCGAAACGCATCGTGCTTGCTGCGCGACCATAGACCCATCGCAAGCCGCGCCTTGTACCACGACCACTGGTTCGGGCCGTTGCCCTCGACCGGCCAGATCGACATCACGTCGTAAAGCGGCGTCAGACGGTACTGGCCACCGGCGAGCAGGCGGATGCTGAAGTTCTTCGCGTGGCCGTCCGGCGCGGCCAGCATCCAGAACAGGATCTGGCTCGCGAGCAGGGTCTCGATGTCCTGCCGCGCCTCGACCGATTGCTGCAGAATCCGCGCGAGGTCGAGCACGCCGGGGCCGCCCTCGTTTTCGTACTTGCGATGCGACGGCACGCCGTACACCTGGCAGAAATCTTCCTGCGGCAGACGCAGCAGCCAGCGGCCGCTCGAATGCATCTGCCGGTCGAAGCGTTCGACGGCGAGCACGCGCTGCTTGCCGAACCTGAGCACCTCGGTGTTCGCGACCGGCAGGCCGAACGCGCGCAGAATCCGCAGACACAGCCACTCGTTTTCGACCGACGTGCTGAGATCGGCGAGCCGGTTGCCGACCAGCCCGAGCGGCAGCTTGAAGATATGCGTGGTCGGCGTCGCGCCGTGCGGCCGTTGCCATTGGCCGTCGTGCCACAGCAGCGCGGTTTTCTCCTGCGCGCCGGCGAGCGAGATGCGGAAGTCGTCGGATTCGTCGGGCGCGCCGAGCGTCGGTTTGCCGACCGTCTGCGCAAGCAGCGCCTCGATGTCGTCGTCGGAAAGCGGCGTGCCTTCGATGCGCTGGACCCCGGCCGGCGCGTCGTCTTCGGCGAGCAGCTGGACCGCGCCGACGCAGTCGCGGCCGATGGCCTGCAGCAGGTCGAACGCTTCGAGCGTTTCGGTCCGGTAGCGCTGCGCGATGCGTTTGCGGATGACGTCGCTGTCGGGCAGCAGGTTGTCGAAGTAGTTGAGCACCCGCGGCCCTTTGTGCGTCATGTTGCCGGGCGTGAACGGCAGCGACAGCGACAGCGGACGACCCGCGGGCGACGCGATCCAGGCGGCCTCGTAGGCGAACTCCATCGGGCCACGCGCGGGCAGCCGCCAGAGTCCGACGCGCTCGCCGTTGGCCCACACCGACAATGCCTTCGAAGCGGTTTGCCGGGCCATCTCACCACTCGACGTTCGGTGCCGGCTCGGAGCTCGGCTGATTTTTGTCGCGCAACTGCAGTTGCAGGCCGTAGGCGCCGCACAGCGCGAGCAACTGGGTGAGCGTGAGCCCGCTCGCATCGGTTTCGAGCGCGGAAATGCGGCTTTGGCTCACGCCGACGCGCGCGGCGGCCTCGGTCTGCGTGAGGCCGGCCTGGCGGCGGCTGGCCGCCAGCAACTGCGCGAGCTGGTGCGACGTGGCGATCAGATGGAGCATGGCGGATTATCTGCGAGACGAATAAATGCAATTTATGCGTGAGACGAATATTTGTCAAATATTTGCGTGACGCATAATCGACGAATATTCGTGTGACGGATAATCGGGCATTCCGGCAGGCGCCGGCCGCGCCGTCCCGGCTGCGACCAGCCGCGGTACCGACGTCGCTCGTCATTGCGGACAATGGCTCCCACTGCGAAGATGACGCCCACATCGCCAACCCGCCCACCCATGACCACGACTTACCCGCTGCACTCGACCTTCACGCCTGCCGACCAACCGTTTCCCAGCCACGCCGACGTCGTGATCGCCGGAGCCGGCATCATGGGCTGCGCGGCCGCTTATTACCTGGCGCGGCGCGGCCTGTCGGTGGCGGTGCTCGACAAGTCGCGGATCGCCGGGCAGCAGTCATCGCGCGCGTGGGGCTTCGTGCGTCAGCAGGGTCGCGAAGCCGCGGAGGTGCCGCTGATGATGGCCAGCATTCCATTGTGGAAAGAACTCGAACGTGAGCTGAATTTCGATCTCGAATGGCGCCAGGGCGGTTGCCTGTATGTCGCCACCCATGACGAAGACTGGACATCGTTTCAGCAATGGACCGAGGTCGCGCGTCAGTATGGCCTCGATACCCGCACGCTCGAGCGCAGGCAGATCGACGCCGTGGTGACCGGCATGCAGGGCCCCGCGCTCGGCGGCCTGTACACGCCAAGCGACGGTCAGGCCGAACCGCGCCGCGTCGCCGCGGCCTTCGCGGCACGGGCGGCCGAAGCCGGCGCGCTGTTTTTCGAGGGCTGCGGCGTGGTCGGCGTCGAACGCGCGGGCGGTGCGATCGCTGGTGTGGTCACCGAGCGCGGCACGATTCGTACCTCGCGTCTGATCTGCGTGGCCGGCGCGGGCAGCTGGCGGCTGCTCGGAACGCTCGGTCTCGAACTGCCGCAGCAGGCCGTGCGCGGTACCTGCATGCGCACCAATCCGTTGCCGCCGATCACGGCGTCGACCTTCTGGGGCCACGGTCTCGGCATCCGGCAGCGCGCGAACGGCGCGATCAATCTCGCCGACGACATGCAGGTCGACGTCGACATGACGCTCGGTCATTTCCGCGCGCTGAAATGGTTTTTGCCCGAAGTGTGGACGCAGCGCGAGAAGTTCAGCTTGCATCTGAACGGCGCCTGTTTGCACGATCTGCGCGAACGTCTGCCGGGCGGCATGCCCGACGCCGAACGCGTGCTCCATCCGCGCGACCCGCATCCGCAGCCGAACGCGAGCCACGCGCCGCGCGCGCTGAAAAAGCTGCGCGCACTGTTTCCGGCGTTGCGCGACGCCCAGGTGGTCGAGGCGTGGGCGGGGCTGATCGACGTGTTGCCCGACGGCATTCCGGTGATCGATGCGCCGCCGCAGGTTCCGGGCCTGACGATCGCGACCGGCTTCTGCGGTCACGGTTTCGCGATGGGGCCGATCGTCGGCAAGCTGCTGGCTGAACTCAACGATGGCGGCGAGGCGTCGCTCGATCTGTCGGCGTTCCGTTTGCAGCGTTTCTTCGACGGCACGATGAAGCGGCCGCGCAACATGCTGTAACTCCGCGCAACCCAGCCCGATACAACCCAACCCGACCGATACCACCGATGACCGAACCCGTTCTCCGCCACGCCGACGTCCCGTACTACACGCAATGGGGCAGCCCCGAGTGGGTGCGCGCCATCGTCGAACAGCAGCGCGACCCGTGCGACGATCCACACTGGCAGCGCAGCGGTTTCGCCGACCCCGAGCGCTATCGTTTCTGGGCGCAACGCCTGTGCGGGCTGACGTGCCTCGAGTCGGCTCTCGACTACTGGAGCATCGATCACGCGCCGCGCGCCGCACTGCTCGACGACGCACTGCGGCACGGCGTATACCGGTTGCGCGACGATGGTGGCGTCGACGGTCTGATCTACCGGCCGTTCGCCGACTGGGCGGGCCCGGCGTTCGGCCTCGATATCGAGGTGCTGCCGCAGGCGTCGCTCGAGGAGATCGCGGCGCGGCTCGACGACGATACGCTCGCGATCGTGTCGGTGAGTCCCGAGATCCGCTATCCGGAGCGGACGAACCAGCGGCGGGGCGGTCATCTGATCCTGCTGCACGGGCGGGATCGCGGCGGCGTGTGGTTTCACAACCCGTCGGGCGTCGCGCCGCATCAGTCCGACGTGTACCTGCCGTTCGCGACGATGTCGCGTTTCTATGCAGGGCGGGGGATGACGCTCAGCCGCGGCACGAGCTAGCCGGCGCGCTGGGCATGAAGCGGAGTTCGCGATTCGGCGGGCAGTAGACGTCCACACGACTGGTCAATTTTTTCGCGCTCGGTTACGGTGACGTCATGCCCACTCCATCCCCCATTGGATCGTTCCGCCCATGACCCGCCCGACCACGCAGATCTTCGACGCCGCCACCACCGCGCGGCTGATGCCTTACGCAGCGCTTGTCGACGCGTTGAGGCGCGCTAGCATCGACTACGCGCAACGACGCATCGTGAGCCCCGAGCGGCTCGTCGTGCCGCTGAACGCCGGCGGCGTCATGCTGTCGATGCCCGCCACCGCGCCCGATCTCGCGATCCACAAGCTCGTCAATGTGTGCGCGAGCAACGGTGCGCGCCATCTGCCGACGATCCACGGTCAGGTCATGGCCTTCGATGCCGACACCGGCGAGACGCTGTTCATCCTCGATGGTCCGACAGTGACAGGGCGCCGGACCGCGGCGATGTCGATGCTCGGCATCGCGACGTTCGCTGCGGGCGCGCCGCGTGAATTCCTGCTGATCGGCACCGGCACGCAGGCGCTCAATCATCTGGAGGCGATCGGCGAACTGTTTCCCGACGCGCGCGTGTGCGTCAAGGGCAGCGCGCCCGCGCGCGCCGAAGCGTTCTGCGCGGCGCAGCGCGGCAAGGTGCGTGAGCTGCGGCCGCTCGCGGATGCGGGCGCGACGATTCCCGCTTCGGTCGACGTCGTGATCGCGTTGACCACCAGCAAACAGCCGGTCTACGACGAGACGGCACGCGCCGAGCGGCTCGTGATCGGCGTCGGCGCTTTCACGCCGCAGATGGTCGAGATCGGCGCAACTACGATCGCGGGCAGCGCGCTGTTCGTCGACGATCAGGCTGGCGCAATGCACGAGGCCGGCGATTTCATCCAGGCCGGTGTCGATT
>NZ_VZQO01000030.1:0-93521 GCF_014397665.1 Paraburkholderia sp. UCT2 | reverse complement strand
TTACCGTCACGACCACATCGCTTTCGCCCGGTACGTCAGTGGGTTCGATTTTCATGTCCACGTCCTGACTGCTGACGCGCTTCATCTGTTCCAGTCCCTGTTCGAGGTCGCGCAGGTTCAGCATGTCACCCTCGCGGGCCGGGAAGGCGGTTTTCCATGTGCCGCGCGTGGCGGGATCGGCGAAGCGGATCGTTCGCAACACGCCCGGCACCAGTGCAAACTTCAGCGTGCCGGTTGACAGGTCCTGTTCGGGTAACAGTACGCGTGTGGTGATATAGCCGCGACCGAGAATAGCCTGCTGCAATCCTTTGGTGAGCGTGTCGAGTCCGGCCTTGCCGATGCATTGCTCCCGGTAATGGTCGAGCCATTCGCTTGCGAAGGCAAAGCGGTCGAGCGGTAACGCGGACGCACCCTGTTTGCGCACGGCATCAGGTAACGTGGCAGGTACGTCGAGCAAAAACCATTCGATGCGAAAGCATGGCGTTTCAGCAGGCAGTTCCGGCCAGACGCTGGCCTTCGGCGCGGTCGAGCGTACCGAAGGCGCGTTGACGGTCTTCTCACGCTGCTGCGCGTCGCGTTGCTGCTGGAGCTGCTGGTTCTGTTCGGCATTGGCGCGCGCCGCTGCGGCTGTATCTGCCGGAGTCGGCGCCTGCTGCGCGAGTGAAGTCGAACTACCTAGCGCAAAGAGCGCTGCCGCCAACGGAAGGACAGACAGCGCCGCCCTGCTGACCTGTAGAGATTGTTGCTTTGTCATGCCGGCCTTGTAACTAACCACACACCACCAAGAATCACTACCGCGCCGACCAGCTGAGTCGGCTTTAACACCTGCTCATGCAGCGCCGTGAACGCCAGTACGACCAGGATCGAGACGGCGACCATCAACGGATAGGCGACGCCCAGACTGGCCTTGCGAAGCGCAAGCGCATAGAGAACAAATCCGACTCCGTAAGAGCCTATTGCGGCCACGCGGAGCAGAAGCGGCACCCATTCACCTACTGACGGTGTCGCCGCCCGAAGTGCGGCGAGCCGCAGCAGAACACTTGCCAGTCCGCTCAACATACCGCTGGCAATCAACGCGATCAACGACATGACTAGCCCGCCACGGTGGAACGCACGCGCGTCTCAACGTGCGCCTGATCGCTTTCTGCGTTCGAGAAAATCTGCCCGAAACGGCTCGCGCCATTCAATGCGACGAGCACGATCGCGGGGAAAGCAAGGGAAAGGTTGCGGATCTCGTCGGTATAGCCGAAGAGCACGAACAGAACGAGGAGCGGCAGGAACGCGACAAGGAAGTATCGTCTGTGGCTCACACTGGTCTCCTGCCACGCACGGCGAAAGAACACAATCGTGGGCACAAGGATCAGCGGATTCTGAAGGCTCGGCGTCAGGATGCCCTTGGCAACCAGGTTATAGAAACGAACGTATGAAGCCGGGTTAAGCCAGAACAGCAGGTTTTCTTTCGCGTGAAACTCGATGAAACCGCCGCTGTTCGCTTCGTAGCCGTTCATGATGAAATGCCGGCTGACGAAACAGCATACCAACTGGAGCGCCAGCCAGCCGAACCGGCTGCGCATCGGGACGTCCCGCTGGTGCAGGAAGAACAACGCAAGTGGCACGAGAAAGAACGTTTCCTTGTTGAACGAGAAAAACGCAATCGCCAGCGTGCAGGGGATCATCCAGCGCTTTAGCATGAAATAACATGCGCTGAACACGCCCAGTATTTCGATGAAGTCGTAGTAGTACGCGCCCGCCTGGAACGTAAGTGGGTAGATGAAGCTGAAGCCGGCCAGAAACCCGAGTGCCTGCCCGAACGACAGGCCACGCATCCGCGCCAGCTTGTAGATCAGCAATAGCGCAAGCGCCATCGACAGCACCACGAAGAAGTAGACGATGTGGTACGTGATGGCGACCATCGGCGTCCAGTACGTGTCCGGGACGCCGCTGAAGTAGCTATGGTGCAGCGAATCATAGCGACTGATGGACTTGAACAGTTTCTCCTGAAGCGCAGGGTTCAGTTGCCCGGCCATGTACTTCGCCGCTTTGGCAAACGTGGAGCGGTAGACGTACGGCCGCGGAGCCGTCCCCTCGATCATGCTGACCAGCGTGAGGCTTTGCGCATAGCCGTCCAGCTTGTGATCGTCGCGAAATCCGAACTTCAGCAACACGCTGTTCGTGATGTTTCCTGCGCACACGAGCAGCAGGACGAATACGATCGAGAACCGGCAGAACGTCAGCATCCTGTTTCTGTTTTTCAAATTCATTTTGCAGGGACCTGTCAAAGCTGCACAAAGTGGGCCGTCATCATGGTGGCGACCATGATCAGAATGGTAAGGAGGCTGCCGTGATCTTCGATCAGATGGACTAACGGGTCGTCATCCACTACGCCCCGCACGGTCTTGATCCACAGGCGCGCGAACAGGGCGATCAGGCCGATTTCGACAAACCACAGCAGTCCGGGTACCGCATACCGGTCGATCGTCTCCGGCGCGTTGATAAAAAGGCCGAAGACAATCACTGCCGAGAAGGACGAGCCGATACCCAGCGGCCACAGCACTTCAAGATCCGCAACACGATAGTCGCGCCCCACCGTGACGGCGTCGGCGCTCATGCGCAGGGACACCAGTTCGGCGCAGCGCTTGACGAGCGCGAGACTCAGGAACGTGAAGACGGAAAACGCGAGTAGCCAGTGACTCGTGCTGATGTTTACCGCCACCGATCCCGCGAAGATTCGCAGCGTATACAGCAGTGAGAGCGCGATGACGTCGATCATCACGCGCCTTTTTAGAAACAGGCTGTAGGCGGTGGTCAAGATCAGGTAGAACAAGAGCATCACCGCAAACGCTGCCGATGTTGATAACGCCAGCGCGAGCGACGTGACGAGTAGCGCAACCGCACACAGGATGCCGCTCGATATCGATAATGCCCCGCTCGCGAAGGGCCGCTGCCGCTTGCGGGGATGCCGTCGGTCGCTTTCCAGATCCCAGAGATCGTTCGCGATGTAGGTCGCCGATGCGCCCAGCGACATCGAGACAAATGCTAGCGCGAGCGTCACCAGCTTGCCTGTATCAAAGAAGGAAAATGCCGTCAGCAAGGGTACAAAAAGCAACAGGTTCTTGAGCCACTGGTGAACGCGCAGCGCCTTCAGCCAGAGCGAAAGGTCGGCTTTGCTGTTTGGGAACTCCCGCTCAACAGGGACATTCGTGCGAACCAGATTGGCAAGACGTGGCGAAACGCCAGCCAGAACGGCCGCCTGGGAACCGAGCCATACCGGCAGGTCGGCACGACTGTCGCCGGCGTAGACGAACCGCTCGCCGACGCATAGGCGCGCTTTCTCAAGCTTCGTCCGTCCTCTCAGGTTGGTGCCGCCCTCCGTGGCCAGCACCGCGTCGAAGAGTCCCAGATGCGCGGACACGCGTTCCGCAATCGAACTGTGCGCGGCAGTGGCGAGAACGATCTTACGGCCACGCTTTTTTTCGGCAATCAGATAGTCGACTAACGCTTTGCGATACGGCAGGTGCTCGGCTGCAATACTGGAGCGGGCGGCAATCTCTCGCTTGAATGCCAAACGTCCTTTCAACAGCCATATTGGCAAACGGATGATATTCAATGGATTCTGCTTCACGACCTTGATGACGGACTCAGCCAGCGTGTCGGTCAATGTCAGCGTTCCGTCCAGGTCTACAATCAGCGGAAAATCGATATTCTTTTGCACAAACAACCCGTCCTATTCTGCGGTGCAGTTGAGCGCATGCCGGACGCGCGTACTCGCGTTCCTGTGCACTGCGCTACAGGTGCACCTGCTGGTTCTGCGTTGGCGCGCGCCGCTGCTGCGGTATCCGCTGGTGTCCGTACCTGCTGTACCTGAGTCGCGAGAGAGACAAAGGCTGTGAGCGGTAGAAGCGCCAGCCTCTTTCTGATTTTCATTGTGCTCGTGCTTCCTGATTACCCACGACAGGAACCCGCTGCAAAATAGGCTGCGGCTGCTCGACGGGTCATTCCTTGTTCCTGTCGTTTTTGACTTTGTAGCTGTCGCGGGCATTCTTGTAGTTGCTATCGAACGGCTTAATCTTCAGCATGCGTGCTCGGCTTGCATAGCCACCTCTGCATCGAGGTTAATTGCTTTAGTCACATCAACCCTTAAACCACGGCCCAAACCGCGAAGGATCGTCGCTCAACATACCGGCCTTGCGTAGTCGGGCAGGCAGTTTTCTGATCCAATACGCAGCCAACACTATGCAAACCGGGCAAAAAATAAACAACATTGCCGGCTTTTCATCGAGCTTGAATGCGAATCGACATAGACCTGTCAAGATCATCGCCCACAAAATCCCCGCGCCGATAGCAGTGCCCCAAACGATGCAGATCGACTGCACGAGTGCGTAGAGTCGTTTCCAATTCATTTCTTCTCCGCGTTCTGCACATCGTTCACGATTTTGGCACCCTTTGATCCCACATTGATAACCTGCATAGCCTGATTCGCGGTGACAGGGATTTCCCACTGGAGAACTGGAATCGTGAGCATATTGTTAAATTTTGGAACCGTGACATCGAACATCGTGCCGGGACGATTCAAGCCGTCTGACCACCCCATCTTTAGGGGAGTTGGCATGGTCAATGCCGCAACACTTGTCGCAAATGCAGCGGTGTCGTAGAGCGCATTACCCCAAGTAGGTGAAACTATATTGAAACCCATTCGCAGAGGGTTGACACCGGGCTCTGGAATACCTTCGTAACGGTTGAACAGTCCATTGCTCCCTTCAAATACATCATTGAGCCCAAAGGTAATCATGGCACTGCCCACGCCACATGCAGCGCCCGTAGCGCAAACTCTGGCTCCGGTGGTTGCCATGTACGCACCCAGACCCGTTTTTGCTGCGTCCTTCGCCACCCCGAATGGATCAGCCTTCAGCATGTCCGAGATCTTCTGCGTCGGCGTGTAGTCGAACAGTCCCGCTTCCTTCTGGTTGTTGACCCACTGCAACTCCGGCCCAAGCTGCGACGCCTCAAGCTGACTCACGTAATTCGCGTTGTACTGGTCGCTTCCCTGGGGAAACTCGGCCCAGCATTTCACTGCGTAGCACGCCGCCTGCGTCAGCTTTTTCTCTTCCGCCGCGTCGCCGTTGGCCTTATCCGCAATCGCCTTCTTCTCATCCGGATGCAACTGCCGATTAAACCGGTCCACGTTGTACCCCGAGACTGCACCTGCGTTGCCGCCCACCGTTGCGCCTGCGCCCGTGGCAATCGCATTGGCCACGATGTTCCCGAGAGCTTCATTCATTGCCGCATTGCCAGTCGGATTCGAACCGGCAATTGCGTCGCTCAGATTGTTCAGTTGTCCAGCCGCAATCGACGCAATCGCAGCGCCGGCAGCGCCACCGATGGCATTGCCACCCGCCAGGCCGGTCACAAGGGCCGCGCCCGCCGCCTGCATCATCGCGCGATCTGTGCCGCCTTCCTTCCACGCGTCCATGCCTGCCTGATCGCCTGCGGCGGCTGCCTCGTCATACTTCGTTTTCGCATAGTCGCCAATCCGCCGGGAAACGGCTTCGCCCGCTGCGCTCGCTGCCGCCATCATGTCGGACTGTCGGTCAAGCAGGTCGTTCACGTCCGGCAGCTTTGCCACCGTGCCGTTTGCGTTCGACGTATCCCGGTTCAAACCTGCAATGTCCTGGGTCTGCTTCGCCGCATCGGTCGTGATGATCGTGCCCGCGCTGATCGCGCTTTTCGTCGTCGCGCTGTCGCTGCCGCTGTCGTTCTGGCTTAGCATCGGCGCGACGCCGCCCCCGTTGATGCCTGACGTGCTGCCGTGCGTGCTGTAGTTCGCGCCACCATCGCCCGCCGTGATGCCCCCGCCGATTCCGCTGGAATGTGCGTCATAGCTGGATGAATTCTGAACGTCAGAGAACGTCAGCGTACCTGTCGAAAGCGTGTTTTTCGACACATCGGCCTCGCTGGCGATCAGCCCGCCCTTGAGGTCGGTGTTACCCACGACACTGATGTTGAATCCGCCGTCACCGGCCGAGATTCCAGCCTGTTCATTGACACCTGCATAGCTGCCGCTCGCGTTCGCGTCGGTGTGACTGAAGCTCGCACTGCCGCCGCCCTGGCTGATGCTGAATCCGCCGCCTGTACTCTCCTGATGCGCGGCGCTCGCCATCGTGTCCTGTACGCTTGCGATATTGAGGTTGCCGCCGACGCTGGCATTCACCTGCTGGCCGCTCACGTTGGACCCGATGATGTTCGTATCGCCGCCCGAAATGATTGTCGTCGTATTGGCCGCCGTCACATGCGTGTTGTTCTGCGTGGCCGCATCGGTATTGCCGTCGCCGTGCGCCTTCGACATGGCGGCATCGACGCCGAAACCGCTGCTGCCATAGGATATGCCGACGCTGCCGCTGCTCGACTGGTTCGTGCTGCGCGTCGAATCGGTGTCGGTCGTATTGACGAGATTCACCTGATTCTGCGCCGCGAGAATCACGTCGCTGGCATTCACGTTCGAACCGGCGATGGTCACGTTGCCGCTGCCGGCCGTGGCGTTACCCGTTGCGACAAACGCCGCTGTTCCGCCAGCCGTCACGTTCGACCCTACGTGTGTCGTGGAGTCCTCCGCGTACGTGCTTTTCGAGCTACTGGAGCCGAAACTGAGTTCGACCTTCATCTGAGGCGTGGCGCCCGTCGCAAGATCGTTGACCAGCCCGCCGGCGGCCATATTCGCGTCCCACGCCGCACTCGCTGCCGCCATGCCGTGCAATGCCGCCGCCCGATCGTCCTTGCTGTTGCTGGCCGCATGTGTCTGGTCAACCGCATTCGATATGGCATCGATGACCGGCGCTTTCACGGCAAGGGTGAACCCGCTCTGTTTGACCGCATGCGATTCGTCATAGTGCGTGGTGTCGTTGGCGGCGTCGATGATGACGTTCGCGCCCGTACCGGTGACGTTCTTCGCAGCAATGAGATCACTGCCTGTCACATGCAGATCATTGCCCGCGACGATGCTCAGATTGCCCGCGAGCGAGCCAACGGTGCTGCCCGTGTTCGTCACCTGCGACGTATTGGTGGTATCGGTCTGCGTCTTGCTGCCGACCGAGATACCGACGCCGCCGCTCGTACCGAAACCCGACTCATGTTTCTGGTAGTACGTGGACGTAGTCTGCGTATCCTGCGAAGTCGTAATGTTGACGTTGCCAGCCGCTGCGAGATTCACGTCGTTCGTGCCTGCCACCGTCGAGCCTTTCACGGTCAGGTCCTTGCCCGCGCCGATGTTGACAGTATCGCCTGCCACTATACTTGCCACGCCGATATTTGCCTGCGTGTTCTGTGTCGTGTCCGTGGTCGAGCCGTGAAACGCGCTTCCGCGCTTCGATTCGGTCGCCACGTAGCTGTCGTGTTCCTCGCGGGCTTCGTTCAGCGCGACGTCGCCGCTTGCGGCAATCGTCGCTGCCCCTGTACCCGCCGTGAGCGTCGAGCCGGTCAGCGTCACATTGCCCTTGCCCGCGTCGGTGCTGACCGCGCCAAGCGTCGCATTTCCGCCTGCGGTAAAGGTCGTGCCGACCGCCCGCTCGTCGTACGCATGGTCAACCTCCTTGCGGGAGGGACCGTCCGTTGCAACGTTGTTGAAAGTGGCGGTGTCCGTCACCGTGGTAGCGGTCAGGTTGCCGCCCGCGATCACCGCCAAGTCGCCGCCCGCCGCAACGGTCGCGCCCCTGAGCGTCGTGTCGTTGCCGCTCTGCATCGCGAGACTGCCGCCTGCCGTGATTGCACCCGTCTCATTGATCGTGCTGCTCGCATCCCAATGGTGCTGCGCGTTCTGCATTCCGGACTGCGACGTTGTGGACTGCACCGCGTCTACCGTAATGTCATGTCCTGCCGTGATCTGCGCGTCACCGCCCGCGGTGATATTCGCGCCGTGCATGGTCAGGTCATTGCCCGCTGCAACCACCATGTCGCCGGTCGAGGCAATTGTGCCCTGTGCGCCAAGCAGCGTGGTGCTCATCCTGCTGTCGCTGGTCGCGGTGCTGGCGCCCACCGTGTCGACCAGCGTCGTATTGATGATGTTGTTGCCCGCCAGCACCGCAACGCGGTTGCCGCTGATCATCCCGGACGCATTGATCACATCGTTCGTCGCGGCCACGACCGTGGTGCCGTTCGTCCCACTGCTGCCGATGGTGCCGCCACGGTTCAGGATATCGGTGGCGCTCACGACCGTCTGCGTACCGCCTTTGATCACGCCGCTGTTCGTGGCGCTGCCGGTCGCATGAATCTCGACGTCATCGGCGGAAATCAGCGCGCCGGTCGGTTGCAGGTCGTTCGCATGGGTCTGCGCGAGATAGACAACGGGCGCGAGGACCTGCTGCGTGCTGCCATCGGGCAGCGTGACGGTCTGACTGACCAGCCAGACAATATCGCTCGTCAGTGCATCCATCTGCGCGGCCGTCAGCGCGATACCGGGCTCAAGCCCGAACTGTTGCGCAACGTTCACGCCGTTCGTCATCAGCGCCTGATACTCGTCGAGGTTGTTCGTATAGCCTTGCAGATAGACGCGGCCTGTCAGTTGCGTGATCTGCTCGCGAATCAGCTGTTCCTCGTACATGCCGTCGCCAAGGCGTTTCTCGACAGTCTGCGGATTGAGCCCAAGCTGCTTCAGCATGTAGTCGCTGGAGATGAAACTCGTATAGCTGGTCAGGCGCGGATCGGTGACGACCAGGTACGATGCGCCGGGCGCAGTCTGATAGGTGTACAGGCCGCTCGACGGCAGGGTGAGATTCAGCTTGCCAGTGCTGCCGGCGACCGTTTGCGGGGCGTCGACCTGCGGCCCCGTCAGGACCTGGTTCGCGCCGAGCGTGCCACCGGTGGCCCCGGTCGCGGAGTCCGCCGCCGCCACGTTCGTGTTGTTGATGTCGGTGCCGCTTATCTGGACCGCGTTATTCGCGATGATCGTGCCGCCCGTGCCACCGATCGCCACAGGCGTCAGGACGATTGACGGTTCCGTCACCGTCTGCCGGTCCTGGCTGGTGTCCACGTTCCACGCATAGGTGGAAACGATGTCCTGACGCTGATACTGATACAGCGTCTGTCCGGTATTGTTCACCAGCGTGCCGCCGTAATTGCCGCTGCCGTTGGCAATCTCGCCGTCCTGCTGGCTGGCGCCGATCTGGATCGAGCCGCCCGCTGCGATCGCACTATAGCCGTTGTTGAGCGTACCGACGTTCGCCAGCGTCAGGTTGCCGCCCGCCAGCAGTTGCGCCTGCTGGGCCTGCGGACCGGTTACCTGGTCCTGCTGCGTGGTGGTCGTCGTGTCTCTCGCGACCTCGACGACCTGATAACCATTATGTCCACCGCTGAACGTCGGGTATTCGGTCGACGGCAGGTAGTTGATGTTCGGGTCGTAGTCGTCCCAGTAGTTGACGGTGACCGAACCGTCAGCGTTCTTCGTCAGCGTGTTGTACCAGATCGTCTGTTGCTGGCCGTTGACGTTGACCACCAGCACGTTGTCGGTCGCATTCGGCCCCGAGGTCTGCGACACGATCTGCGAGGCGCTGAACGTTGCGTCGAGCGGATTCTTGTAGCCATCGCTCCAGGTGGGATTGGAGCAGGCCGGAATCGGACCACCGGTCGGACAGATGATGTACTTGCCGCGCTTGGTCTGGTGTTCAGTCTCAACATCGGTTGTCACTGTCTCAACGGTGGGCGCGGGCCGCGAGTTCGTCAGCGTCTGCGTCGCGACTTCGATATTGCCCTGCGCCTCGATGGTGGACTGGTCGTTGGTGAGCGAATTCGAGCGGTTCGCGAGCAGACCGTTACCGTCGCGCGTCGCGTCGGCGGCGATGTTGATATTGCCCAGGCTGAACAGGTTCGCGCCGCCCGTGTTCGAGATATCGCCGGGCGAGTACAGGTTCAGTTGCGAAGCGGCGGCCATGATGGCAGCGGGGCCGGTGTTCACAATGGACTGGCTGGCGTTCGCCGTGACGGTATTGCCGATGAGGGTGGCGGTGTTGGTCAGAGTGGCGCTATTCGTCGTAACGGTGTCGCCCTCGATGCGGCCTTCATTGGTGATCGCGTTCGCCGCGTTGACGGTGGTGCTGGCCGAATTGAGGTCCGCGCCCGCCTGGTTGTCCACGTTCGCCGCATTGACCGTCAGCGCGTTGACCGCGCCGAGGGTCCCCTGGTTCGTGAAGCTGCCTGCTGTCGTGAAGCTCAGATCGTGATTCGCCTGGATCAGGTTGGCGGTGTCGAGCGTGTAGTCGCCATTGATGGTTACTGCGCCGTCACGGCCCGCCACGATGCGGCCGTCACCGGTCAGCTGGTTCGTCGTGACGCTCAGGTCCTGGTCGCTGCCGATTGCGCCGCCCTGGTTGGCCAGCGTGCCAGCCGTGATGGCAACGCTGCCACCACTACCGTTGTCATTGCCGATCCGTCCCGACGTGTTGTCGAGCGTCGCCACGTTCAGACCGAGCGCACCGTTGGCGTGGATCGAACCATTCTGGTTCACGACCGTCGCGCCCGCCTGGTCGAGCGTGAGGTTATTCGCACCCGAGAGTGTGCCGCCCGTGTTACTCACCGACTGCGTCGCGTTCAGCGTCAGGTCGTGACCTGACACGATCTGTGCGCCGTCCATGTTCGACAGCGTCTGCGCGTTCACAGTCACGTCACCGTTGCCGCCGATCGTGCCGGTACCGCTCAAGCCGCCCGTGTTGGCGTTCGTGATGGTTGCCGCGCTGATGGTCGTCGCGCCTGTGCCGACATTGGCGATACGGCCATTCGTGTTGTCCACCGATGCGCCCGACACCTGCAATGTCGTACCCGCGCCGTCCGATTCGATCTGGCCACCGGTATTGACGAGCGCACCGGATGCCGAGGCCGATACGCTGCCGTTACCCTGGATCAGACCCGCTGAATTGTCGAGCGTGCTGCCGGACTGCACGGTTGTCGCCCCGGATGCGGTGAGCGTGCCGCCCGCATTGTTGACGCTGCCTCCCGCGACGGACACGTCACCGTTGCCGCCGATCAGTCCGTTGTCGGTGTTCGTGAGTGCGCCGCTGGCGCTCACCGTCGTAGCCCCGGTGCCGCCGTTCGCAATCGTGCCGCCATCGTTCGCAACGCTCTGCGCTGACACGTCAAGCACGTCGTCGGCCTGCACCGTGCCGCCCTCGTTGTTCAGTGTGCCCGTGCCGGTTATCGATACGTCGCGTGCGCCGACATAGCCGCCTGCGCTGTTATCGAGCGAGGCCACCTGAAACGTCGCGGACGATCGCCCCGCCAGCGTCCCGCCCCGGTTCGATACCACGCCCCCGTGGACATCCAGTGAGCCATTCGTGGCGATGGTGCCCGCGTTGTTCGACAGCGAACCGGTGGCAATGGACAGGGTGCCGGTCCCGGAATCCGTAATCCTGCCGCCGTCGTTGATGAGCGCAGCGGGCGTGAGCGTGAGGCTGGAACTGTTCGTCGCCAGCGATCCGTGCGTGTTGTCGAACGTACCGGACACATTGACGGTTGTCGGCCCGGTGCCGGTCTGCGTGAGCGTGCCGCCGTGGTTGGTGAGGTTCGCTGCCGCCAGAGATAGCTGCGTCGCGTTGAGCGTTGCCGCGCTGGTGTCAAGCGTCTGCGCGGCGGAAACATTGAGCGCGCCGTTAGCAGCGCTCTGGCTGCCCGTAAGCGTTACGTTGTTGCCCTGAAGCGTGGCATTGCCACCCGCGATGTTCTGACCGGTTGCGGAAAGGGTATCTGCCGCGCTCAGGGTCAGGTCGCCGCTCTCGGCGACGCTGCCGTCCGTATTGATCCCTGCGCCGAGGGTGCCGGTTGACGTGACGTTCCCCGCACTGATGGTCAGGTTCTGCTGCGCGTAGGTTGAGCCGCTGTTGTCTACATCGCCCGCCGCTGACACCGCAAGATTGCCGCTCGCGGTCGTCTTGCCGGTGAGAACCAGCCTGCCCTGCGTCGTGAGCGTCAGGTCACCCGCCTGGGCGGCGATCACGCCCGCATTGGACACCCCGACACCGTATTCATTGCTGACCAGAGCGATACGATTCGCGTACATTCCGCCAAGCTGGCTCACGTCGATAGACACGCCCGGCGCGGGACCATCGCCCGCAATAGGGGTGGCCGCAAGCGTATCGTGACTGACCTGATTCGCGCCGGTGATAACATTCAGGTCGTTGGCACGGATGGCCGCGTTAGCCTCCACCGCGCGGGAGATCAGGTCCACCTGATCAATATTGGTCGCGTCCAGGCCCGCGCCCTGGACGGTAATCATGCCGCCAGTTACGTTAAAACCGCTCAGGTTGCCGCCCGCATCGAGCATCGGCGTACCGGTGGTGAGAATGCCGCGCGTGGTATTGATGAAGCCGCCGCCATCGACCACGATCCCCGAACCGTTTGCCACGACGACTTCGGCCCTGTTGCCCGCCACTTCGAGATAGCCGCGCAACTGGCTGGGCGAATTGCTGTTGACCTGGTTGAGAATGATCCGCGCGGACTGGTCTGGCGAAAGATTCGGGTTACCACTCACCTGTCCTGCGAGTTGCGTGTTCGTGATAACGGGTGAGTTGTTCAGGATCGCGCCGTTTTTCTGCACATCGAACTGCGAATACGTATTGACCGAAACACCCGCATTCGACGCCTTGTTGATATCGACCTGCGGCAGGCCATTGCGCGTCTGGATGACATTCGGCGCGTGCGCGCCCGAGGGCACGATCTGCGCATCCGCGAGAACAGGTGCGAGTCCGCACAGCACCAGCGCGGCGAAAGCTGCGTGACGCATGGTGAACAGTGTGATCGGGCGCCGTGAGGCCGATGAATGGGTCTCGCCCTGACTTGCGTTGCCGTGGGCAATGGCGGTTTCCGCAACAGCGACGAGCATACTCCGGCACCGGCTGAAAACCAGCCTGAACATGTTCTTGTTCATTCTGCATAGCGTATTTTTTTAACTTGCCGAAAAATACCTCATACCACCGCTCGGGTAAGTTAAACATTGTCAATGCAGTGCGAAGCAACAACAGAAATCAAAAACAGGAATTGTCTGATGGACGCAAAGCGCCAATATGCGAAGACGAGATATGCAAACGAATAAACGTCTGCTTCTCGCCGTGTAATTGAAAAAGGCGCTATCAAGCCACCTTCATTGGAATGCCGACAGAACCGGTTCGTGTTTTGCCGTGGTAAAGCCAGGAGTCACGGGTCTGCCGTTTTTTTGACGTTTATTGTCAATGTTTGTCAAAACGGATCTATCCTAATTTAAAACTGTTGACTGTGATTTCTTTAGATGGTTAATTCGTCGGGTGTTTTCTGGAAAATCAGAAGAGGTCAAATGGAACAACAGAAACACGACGGCACTGGGGACGAGGAAGAATGCCTGCTTTGCCGTATCACCTATTCGATCTACTCAAACTTTCCGCCAATGCCATCCGCAATGGCGCTGAACATCGAAACCGGCGAATGGTTTCCGTTCGATAGGCTGAAGTCGTATTCAAACGGTTACGAGATGGCCGTAGCCCTGGGCACCGCATGGGCGTGCGATTGTCGCGGGCGCTCACGACAAGCGGACGACGCGAGCATGGCAAGCTCGCTCTATGGCAGCAGCCCGCGCGTGCCGGAGAATCTCGGCAATGCTCAGTCGTTCGTCTATCAGCCCGACATGCCGGACGGTGACGCTGTGCAGCTCGCCGGCGCCGATGGTCGGCCCGGTAACAATCAGGCGCAGAACAAGCAATTTAAGGCGGTGGTCAAAGCACTTGGACTAAGCAAGAATCAAGCACGCCGCCTTCACTACGATATTCAGATGGACGATCTTGAGTATCACGGCATGATGGAGCGCGCCCTGGACCTGTTTGGAGACAAATTGGAATGATCGATACGAAGGAGCAGGTAGGACTTCACCTTTCCGCCTTGATCGGGCTTAACGTTAGCGGAGTGGCGCACGCGGCCGACATGCTTACGTTACAGTTCGGTCCGCTTCGGGAGGTAAAGACCGGCAGAGGAACCATCAAGTATCTGGGCGATTGGGCGCTCCATATTCAGTGCGACTGGCGCATCGAGCAGGGACACGTGATCGTTGCGTCTTATTCGGACTTCGCAGCGTCTGAAGAGAGAACGAGAGTGACAACGGAACGAATCCGTGATCTCCTTGTGACACATGGCCCAACGGCTGTTTTGAATATCGAGGCGGGCGAGAACGGTGATGCCGTCATTTTGCTGGCGAGAGATATGCGACTAGTCATTCTTGCGGATGCGATACCTGATGATGAGGACTGGCGCCTATTCCCCTCGAATCCCGACGCGAAGCATTTCGTGATCGAGGGTGGCAAGGTCGATCCCTGGTCCTTGTCGTAAGGAGAGACTGGACATTGAGCGTCCCCTCATTACCGGTATTCCTGGTAATCGTCAGGTGATGCTCGACATGGCAGAGGTATCGACATTGAATAAATTTTGGAGGTGCTTCTTGCTAGTCATGGCGCTTTGCAGCTTTCGGCCGATATTTGCCGATGAGGTGATCAACGATTCGAATTGCATGCAGTACCTGGGCGGTGGCGGATTTGGAGATTTTGATTGCTATGAGCATCATGCAAGATCCCTTGAAGTCGACAACAAGAAACTGGCGAATTCAATTAAATCCGCACGAGGCATCAAAGGCGCGAGCAAGGCTGAGCTCGATCGGTACATGCGCGCACAAGATGAATCGGCAAAGGCTTGCGATCTAGCCCCTAAACTAGCTTATGATTGGAATATTGAAGAACCGCCAAAAACACACGTGGATATGTACGATGTCACGGGAGCGCGTTGCCATTATTCAATTCGCAAGCAGCAAAACGAAATCCTGCGCGACCTCTATTCGATAAAAACGGGTTGAACGACCCGTTTCGGCGGGGCCATTTAAAGGCGGGTCACGCAGGCAAGCGGCACCACCACGACTGAGCATCGGCCACGTCGCTTATCAACTCGATCCCGCGAGCACGAAGTCGTTAGGCATCGAACGCCGGGCCTACGGGTGCCGCGACGAGGCCTACATATTCCTCAAAATCCGCGCCGCGTTCCCCGGCATTGCGCTCGTGACGAAGCCTCAGGCGGCGGAAAGAGCGAAGCCATGCGATCCGCCACGCCAGACGCCGCTACTTCCACGCATACCTCATCCCCACCCAGAACCCCCTCGGCGCACCCGGCCCGACGAACTGCTCGTTGACCGGCGCCGTGCCGTTGAACGTATTGCCCGGCCCGGTAAAGAAGTTCTCCCCGAGCGCGCCGAAGCTCGCATAGCGCTTGTCGAGCAGGTTCGACACCGACGCGAACACCTGCAACTGTTTCGTCACCTGGTAGCTGGTGTCCATATCGATCAACAGATAGCCGGAGAGCTTGCCGTTCACGTCCTGGTTGTTCTCGTCGCCCTGCGCGTAGATGCTGCCGCGCCACGTCAGATTCGTGCCGATTCGCCATTTCGCGGTGGCCGCGTAATCGAGCCGCAGCTTGACGGTCGTCGCCGGAATGCTCGGGATGTGATCGCCGGGATGCACGGTGATGTTGCCGTTCGCGTCGGCGCTCGAGTTGCTGGGGCTGCTTTCGACCCATGTCGACTGGTAGGTCGCATTGACGTAGCTATAGCTGCCGGTCACCGTGAACGGACCGTACTTCGTCTGCCCAGCCAGTTCGACGCCTTGCCGGCGCGTGCGCCCGACATTCTGGAAAACCCCCTGCGAACTGCCCGCGCCGTTGCTGCTGATGAACTCGATGTCGTTGTCGAGCGTCGTGCTGTAGGCAGCCGCGCTCCATGTCGTGTTGCCGCCGATCCTGCCGCGCGCGCCGACTTCATAGGTCTTCGAAATGACCGGCTGCAACGACGGATCGGAGATGAAGTCGTTCGGCAGCGAACACGGCGCGTTCGGATCGGCGCAGGCCAGCTCGATTGCGGTCGGCGAGCGCATGCCCTCGTTGTAGGTCGCGTAGGCGGTGAGCGCCGGCGTCGGATTCCAGTTGATGCCGACCGCCGGATTGAAGCGCGAGAACGTATGGTGGCCGTCGAGCTGCGGCTGCGTGCCGGATTCGTCGCCGATCGTCGCATCGGCCCAGTTGTAGCGGCCCGACAGCGTCAGCGACCACTGCGGCGTCAGCGAAAGCGTGTCCGTCAGGTAGATGCCGTAGTTCGTGTTGTGCGTGTTCGCGTTGGTCTGCTGAGCGAAATTCCCGATGCCGACCGTTGCGCGCGAATCGGTAAACGTCGCGTCCTGCGACGACTGCGTGAAGCGCGAGTCGGCGGCATCGACGGCCATGCCCGCGATGAACTGGTTCTGCAGGCCGCCGAGCTTGCCGAGCAGCGTCAGTTGCAGGCTCGCGCCGTAGCTGTCGGTCGTCACGGTGGACTGTACGTTGGTCGCCTGCAACGTGTCGACGGTGCCGTCGGGATTGATCGTGCCGTAGTCGTTGTTGACGTTGCTGCTGGTGTTGGCATTGCGAAAGTGCCGGTAGTACGCGTTGCCGCTCAGCTCGACGTTGTCGTTGAAGTAATGATCGCCCGACAGCGTCAGGTAGCCGGCGCTGTTCTGATTCCGATCGGGATACGTGTACGGTTGCCTGGGGTTACCGAGGAACGAGCGCGGAATGGTTTGCGCGCCGTGCAGATCGTTGTCCGCGCCGCCGGCCGATAACGACAGCGTCGTGTCGGCGTCGGTATAGCGCAGCTTGCCGAACGCCTGGCGGATGCGGCTCTCGTTCTGCTCGGCCCAGCCGTTGTCGTTCGCGGCGTTGGCGGTGAAGTAGTAGTCGAGGTTCTGGCCGATCGTGCCGCCCTGTTCGATCTGCGCGGCCTTGCGTCCCCACGAGCCGCCCTGAATTTCGGCCTCGCCGACCGGGTTGTCCTTGCCGTTTTTCGTCGTGATCGACAGCGCGCCGCCGAGCGTATTGAAGCCGAAAGTCGGATTGGAGCCGGGGATCAGTTGCATCGTGTCGATCGCCTGTTGCGGCAGCAGGTCCCAGTTCACGACGTCGCCGAACGGTTCGTTCACGCGCACGCCGTCGACGAATACCGACAAACCTTGCGGCGTGCCCAGCAGCGGCGACGCGGTGAAGCCGCGATAGAACAGGTTCATCTGATACGGGTTGCCCTGCGCGTCGGAGATCGTGACGCTAGGCAGATTCGCCGCGAGATAGTCGCTGAGTGTCTGGCGGCCCTGCCGTTGGATATCGGCCGCGTGGACCGTCTGCACGTTGGCCGGCACCAGCGTGAGCGGCGTGCCGATGCCGAGCAGCGGCGTGGTGCCTACGACGACGATCGGCGCGAGGGTCGTGGTCGGTGTCGTGTTGCTGTTGGCGTTGCCGCCGGCTGCGCCGGAAGAGGCAGCGGAAGACGCCGAGGCCGGCGCCGACGCCGCGACTGGCGGCTCCGCCTGCGCCCATACGCTCGTGGACAGACCGGCGAGCGCGCCGCCGACGCAGAAGGTGATGCCGGCACGCCGCTGAAGCCGGCGTTTGCGGCGTGCTTGTGATCGCATGCTCATCGTTATTGTCTCCTGCCGGCTTGATTTGTACGCGTGTCGCGCGTTGCTTGGACGTTGGTGTAAAGCTTCGCATACGCGTCTGTAAGCCGCGCGGGAGCTTTTCCCGATCTGCCGGGGAAGCGTTCCCAAACTCGCGCAAAACCCGCTGCGTGTGCCGGCGCTGAGTAGAATGCAAGCGTCATGTCAAGCGAACCGATCCATTCCTCTTCCGCTGACCGAGCGGCGCCAGCGTCGCCGATATGGCGCGACCTCGGCTGGGTCGTCGCCGTGACCGTGCTCGCGGCGGTGCTCGGCGCCGCCTTCGATCTCAGCGAGAAGGTCTACCGGTTCACGCGTGGCATGGAGCGCTTCCAGCTCGACGAGTTGCCGGGCGCGCTGTTCGTGCTGTCGATCGCGCTCGCGTGGTTCGCGTGGCGCCGCTATCGCGATGCGCGCCGCGAACTGCGCCATCGCCGCATGCTCGAGGAACAGGCCGAACGGCTGCTCGCCGACAACCGGCGCCTTGCCAGTCAGGCGCTGCAGGCGCAGGAACTGGAGCGCCGCCATCTGGCGCGCGAGCTGCACGACGAGCTGGGTCAATACCTGAACGCGATCTCGCTCGACGCGGCGCGCATCCGCGATCTATCGGGCGAGCGTGAGCCGGAAATTCATCGCATCGCGCTTGGGCTGATGCAGAGCGCGACGCATGTGTACCGCGAGATCGGCGGCATGATCCGCCGCCTGCGGCCGATCGGTCTCGACGAATTCGGCTTGCCGAGCGCGCTCGAACATTGCGTCGACGGCTGGCGCGAGCGCTTGCCCGAGGCGTCGTTCTCGATGACGATCGAAGGGGATTTCAGCGGCCTCAGCGATGCGTTGACGATCACGCTGTACCGGCTCGTGCAGGAAGGACTGACGAACGTGTCGAAGTTTGCGCGCCGCTCGCGCGTCGAACTGTTCATGGTGCGCGCGCCGCGCGAACACAACGGCACGCAGATCGACGAGATCGTCGTCACGATGGCCGACGACGGCCCCGGCACCGATCTGACGAAGCCGCGCAGCGGGCTCGGGCTGATCGGCATGCGCGAACGCGTCGAGGCGCTCGGCGGCGAATTTCACATCGCGAGCGAGCCGCAGCGCGGTTTTCTGTTCTGCGCGCGCGTGCCCGCTCAGGCGGGGCTGGCCGAGCCCGTGAACTGAAGCCCGAGGCGGCTTGCCATCTGCGCAAGCTGTACGCCGTTGTCGGCGCCGAACTTCTGCCGGATCACCGATTGGTGGTTGGCCACCGTTTTCTGACTCAAGCCCAGCTTTTCGGCGATGCTCGGCAGCGTATAGCCCTGCACGAGCAGCCGCAGCACCTCGAACTCGCGCGCCGACAACTGACGCCCCGGCGGCCCTTCGTTGAACGCGGTGCGCAGCGCGAGCGCCTGCGAGATGTCCGGGCTCAGGTAGCGGGCACGCCGCGCAATCGAGCGCACCGCTTCGACCAGCACGTCGGGCGCGCTCGCCTTGGTCACGTAGCCGAGCGCGCCCGCGTCGAGCGCGCGCCGCACGAAGATCGATTCCTCGTGCACGCTGAAGATCAGCACGCGCGCGTCCGGTTCGCGCGCGAGCATGCGCCGCATCGCTTCGATGCCGCTTGCGCCCGGCAGCGCCACATCCATCACGACCACGTCGGGCCGCAGCGCGCAAAAACGCTGGTAGGCCTGCGCGGCGTCGCCCGCTTCGCCGCACACCTCGACGTCGGCATTCAGTTCGAGCAGACGCCGGTAGCCTTCGCGCACGACCGCATGGTCGTCGACGAGCAGAACGGAGATGGTGTCGGCACTCATGATTGGACTCCGGGTGACGCCCGGTTATCGCCGCCGGCGTCGGGCTCGCGGGCAGCGGCCGCGAACTTGCGTGAGTTGGCGTCGTTGCGGAACAGGATCGGCTGTTCGCGGGCCGCTGCTGTCGCCCCGGTTGCGGATGCAGATCCCGATGCTGCACGCCGCACGATCTTGACCACGGTGTCGTGAAACGGCGACTTGTCGCAGACCGGGTCGGCGTTGGCCGGGTCGCCGGTCAGCAGGTAGGCCTGGCAGCGGCAGCCGCCGAGGTCGCGGTCCTTTTCATCGCAGCTGCGGCACGGCTCCTTCATCCACTGCAAACCCCGAAAGCGGTTGAACGCGTCGCTGTCGTACCAGATCTCGCGCAACGGCATGTCCTTCACGTTCGGCAGCGTCAGGCCGGGCAGGCCGCGCGCCGCGTGACACGGCAGCGCGGCGCCGTCGGGCGCGACGCCGAGGAACACCGCGCCCCAGCCGTTCATGCAGCGCTTCGGGCGGCGCTCGAAGTAGTCGGGCACGACGAAGAAGATCTTGCAGCGCTCGCCATGCGTGCGGCGATAGCGCGCGACCACCGCTTCGGCTTCTTCGAGCTGCTGTTGCGTCGGCATCAGTTGCGCCTGGTTCTCGCGCGCCCAGCCGTAGAACTGCGTGTTCGCCAGCTCCAGATATTCGGCGCCGAGAGCCAATGCCATCTCGATGATCTTGTCGACATGCGGCAGGTTGTAGCGATGCAGCACGCAGTTCATCACCATCGGAAAGCCGTGCCGCTTGAGCGCGACGGCGACGCGCTGCTTCAGCTCGAAGGTGCGCGTGCTGCTCAGGAAGTCGTTCAACTGCTGCGTCGAATCCTGGAAGGACAGCTGGATGTGATCGAGCCCGGCGGCCTTCAGATCGCCGAGGCGCTGATCGGTGAGACCGACGCCCGACGTGATCAGGTTCGTGTAGAAGCCGAGCCTGTGCGCTTCTTCGACCAGTACTTCGACGTCGTCGCGCACCAGCGGCTCGCCGCCCGAAAAGCCGAGCTGCACCGCGCCGAGCGCGCGCGCCTCGCGCAGCACGTCGAGCCATTGCCCGGTGGTCAGTTCGCGGTTGTGATCGGTGTAGTCGAGCGGGTTGTAGCAGAACGCGCAATGCAGCGGACAGCGATAGGTCAGCTCCGCGAGCAGCCACAGTGGCGGCGGCACGACGGCGGCCGCGTCGCTTTGCACTTGCGCGCCGGGTTGAGAGCCAGCTTGAGAAAGATCGGTCATCGCGCTACTCCAGCCAGCCGCGCCCATGCGCGTCGGCGATGAAGGCCCGCACCTCGCTGCCGATGCCGGTCGTGTTGAACGCCTGTTCGAGCTCGGCGATCAGCGTATCGATGTCGCGTGTGCCGTCGCAGCGCTTGAGGATTTCTCCCGCGCTTTGATTGAGCTTCACCATGCCCTCGGGGTACAGCAGCACGTGCGCGTTCTGCGCGGGCTCCCATTGCAGGCGGAATGGCTTCGCGATCGCGAGCGGCGTGGCGGGGTCGGCGCGTGTCGAGTCGTTCATTGTGGAAACGCCTTCTCGATCGCGTCGAGCATGGTCCACAGAATGTCGAGCTTGAACTGCAGGATGTCGAGCGCCCGTTCCTGCTGATCGCGTCGCGTGAAATGGGCAAGCGTGACCTCGAGTCCGTGCTGGACATCGCGCTGCGCGAGCGAAATGCGTGAGCGGAAGTACGCGAGGCCCTCGGGTTCGATCCACGGATAGTGCTCGGGCCAGCTCGCGAGCCGGTCGCGATGCACCTGCGGCGCGAACATCTCGGTCAGCGACGAGCACACCGCTTCCTGCCACGGCGCGCGGCGCGCGAAATTCACATACGCGTCGACGGCGAAGCGCACGCCCGGCGTCACGTGTTCGAGCGACCACAGTTCGTCGCGTGTGAGGCCGACCGCATCCGCGAGACGCGCCCAGGTTTCGATGCCACCTTCCGCGCCGTCGTAGCCGTCGTGATCGAGAATGCGCAGCACCCAGCGGCGGCGCGTCTCGCGGTCCGGACAGTTCGACAGCACCGCCGCATCCTTCAGCGGAATGTTGATCTGGTAGTAGAAGCGGTTCGCGACCCAGCCGCGAATCTGCTCGCGCGAGCAGCCGCCGCTATTCATCTTCACGTTGAACGGATGGTGGATGTGATAGGCGGTGCCCTTCGCGCGCAACTGCGCCTCGAATTCTTCACGGCTCCAGGCGGGTCGGTCGATGCCTTGAGTTCCCGTGGTACTCACGTCGCGTGTTGGTGTTGTTGGTGTCGTGTCCTGAAGGTCTTTCGCGTTCATGCCGTCTCCGTTTTATCGTCGTTTACAGCCGCGCCTCGTTACCGCATCGCTCCATACTCTTCACTGCGCGCCTCAAAGCTCGAAGCTCATTCCGTCGTACGCGACCTCGATGCCATGCTCGCCTAGCATGCGCCGCTCGGGGCCGTCTTCGATCAGGATCGGATTCGTGTTGTTGATATGGATCAGCACTTTGCGTTTCGCGCCGAGCGAATCGAGTGTTTCGATCATGCCGCCCGCGCCGCTCTGCGGCAGATGGCCCATATCCGCCGAGGTCTTCTTCGACAGGCCGAGGCGGATCATTTCGTCGCCGGTCCACAGCGTGCCGTCGACGAGTAGCAGATCGGCCTCGCGCATCGTCGCCAGCACGTGCGGCTCGATCGCGCCGAGCCCCGGCGCGTAGAACACGCGCCGGCCCGATTGCAGGTTCGTCAGCACGAGTCCGATGTTGTCGCCGCGCTCCGGCGCATCGCGATGCGGCGAGTACGGCGGCGCCTTGCTCGACAGCGGCAGCGCGTCGATGCGGATGCCGGGCAGCGCGTCGACGGCGAGCGGCGCGCCGTCGAGCGCGATAAGGCGGTGCTCGACTCCGCAGTAGTGCGACAGGATCGGCGCGACCGGAAAGCCGGAGCGGAGGTCTTGCCAGACCGCATCGGTCGCGTATAGCGGCAGCGGGGTGTCGCGTTCGCGCAGCATCAAGAGGCCGGTCACGTGGTCGATCTGCGCGTCGATCACGAGCACTGCGGCGATGCCGCTGTCGCGCGCGCGCCGCGCGGGTTGAAGTTCGGGATGCGCGGCGATCTGCGCGAGCAGATCGGGCGATGCATTGACGAGCAGCCAGTCCTCGCCATTCGCGCTGACCGCGATCGACGACTGCGTGCGGCGCGTCGCCTTCACCGTGCCGCGACGCACTCCGTCGCAATTGCGGCAATTGCAGTTCCACTGCGGAAAGCCGCCGCCCGCCGACGAGCCGAGTACCTTGATCTTCATGCCGCGCGACGCATGCTGCTGCGCCCCTCTTCGACGGTGGGAGTGAACATCGCGGTGAGCGCCTGCGCGACGCATGCATGCAGCGCGGGGTCGCTCGCCAGATGACCCGCCGCGCTCACAGACTCGACGCGCGCCGACGGAACCGCGCGCGACAGACGTCGCAGATTGCCGCGCGGACACACCGGATCGCGCGCACCATGCACGGCCGCAATCGATACCCCGGCGGCCGCCGCGCGGCGCGCGAGCGACAGCAAACGCGTCTCGCCGAGCCAGCAGCGATGCGCGAGGTAGTGCGCCTGAATCCGGTATTTGCCGATCAGCTTGCGCGCGTGGCGTTGGGATTCGCGTGGGTTTCGCAGGTTCGCACGTCGTTGTGCGGCGCCTCGTGGCGATGCGCTCGCGAGCACCGCGTTTTCATAGCCGCGCCAGGCCAGCGCGAGCGCGCGTTGCCGCGCTTCATTCGCGCCGTATTGCAAGGTCTCGCCGCAACGCGCGGCCAGTGTCGCGGGCTGCTCGCAGCGAGCAGCGGCACGCAGTCTCGACCACGCACGCGGCGCACGCTTGCGTGACGCGATGAACAAGCCGCGCACTTCGCGCGCGGACGTCAGGAACAGGCCGCGCAGCACGACGCCCGTCACCGACCGCGGACACTGCCCCGCATACGCGAGCGCGAGCGCCGCGCCCCACGATCCGCCGAGTACGCCCCAGCGCGCGAAGCCGAGCCGCGCGCGAATCGCTTCGAGATCGGCGATCAGATAGTCGGTGCGGTTGTGGCGCACGCTGCCGTGCGGCGTCGAGGCACCGGTGCCGCGCTGGTCGATCAGCACGACGCGAAAGCGCTGCAGATCGAACAGCCGCAGCACGCCGGGCTGACTGCCGCTGCCTGGGCCGCCGTGCAGCACCGCGACCGGCACGCCGTCGCGCGCGCCGGCCAGCCCATACCACACGCGATGGCCATCGCGCGTGCGCAGCGTATGGACTTCGAGCGCGGCGGCCGCCTGCGTGTGGCGCGATAAGCTTCGCATCGTCATGGCAGCATCCTCGCGAGCAGATTGTCGCGATCGATCCACTGATGCTTGAACGCGCCCGCCACGTGCAGCACGATCAGCACGATCAGCGCGAAGCCGATGGCGTGGTGAAGGCCGAAGAACAGTGCGCGCAGATGCGCGTCGTCCCAGCCCCACTTCGGCAGCAGGATGCCCCAGAAGCGCGTGCCGTAGGTGTTGAACGACGAGCCGAGATACCCGGCAAGCGGCATCGCCACCATGCCGACATATAAAAGACCCTGCGTAGTGCGCGCGGCGGCGCGTTGCCACGGTGGCATCGGCGGCAGCGGAGGCCGGTGAAGGACCAGCCGCGCGACGATGCGCAAAAGCACCAGCAGGAAAACCGTCAGTCCGAGCGACTTGTGCAGATTGATCAGCGTCGCCTTGACGGGCAAGCCCTTCGGCAAGCCGACCATATAAAGCCCGAGCGCGAGCAGCCCGACGATGCCGAGCGCGATCAGCCAGTGCAGCGCGATCAGCAGCCCGGCATAGCGCGGGCCGCCGGCGCTGGGATTTGCGTTGAGGTTGATATCAGGCTTCGCGTTTGCAGAATCCGCTGTCCTCATGCCCTGTCTCCATGCAACATCGTTGCGGGACGTTTCTTTTTTGCCGAACACCGTTTCAGTCGCGGCTGACATAGCTGGCTCAGCCGACGATCAGTATTTCACCGCGGCCGTCGACCGCGAGGTCGCCCGTGAAGCGGACCGGCAGACGGTCCGCCCGCCACTGCGAAAACGGCGCGATTTCGGCCGCGAGACTGCGTATGAGCAATGACCAGAATACGTCGAAACCGTGTCCGCCGCCGGTGAAAGTAGGGGGCGGCAGTGGCTCTGGCCGTTGCGCGAGCAGCAGCGTGCCACGCCTCATTGCATAGGCATAATGCGCGCCCAGTTGCCCCGCCACGCCGACGGTCCCCGCCACCAGCCGCGACGCCGCGAAGTCGCCCGCGTTGCCGCCGACCAGCACGAGGCCGCGGCGCATCCGGTCGGCGAGCCGCGCGCCCGCGTTGCCGTGGATCGTCAGCGTGCCGCCGCTCATGCCTTCCATATCGCCCGTCAGTGCGCCGGCGGCGAAGTCGCCGCTGTCGCCGCGCACCGTCGCGCGTCCGCCGCGCATTTCGCAGCCGGTGAAGTGCCCCGCGTCGCCGTCGATTTCAAGCAAGCCGCCGCTCATTCTGAAGCCGCCGTAGTCGCCGACCGAGCCGCGCGCGACGAGCCGTCCGCCATCCATCTGCGCGCCGAGCCGGTCCAGCCACCGCGCGGCGTCGTTGATCAGCAGCGTGGCCATGTCGTCGCCGGACGCAGGCGCGTCGTCGCGCGAAACCTCGAAGACGTCGCCGACCACGCAGCGCTCGTTGCCGGCCGGCAGCACGATGCGCTCGATCTCGGCCACGCTCATGCTGGCCAGCGCCGCGGGTGACAGCGCTGCGGCATCGACGCGAAAGCCGGGTGGTGTCTTCACGCGCAACGTGGTCGTGCTCATGCGTGACTCCCGTTGAGCCCCGCCGCCAGTTCGTGCAGATGAAAGTGGTACGGCCCGAGCTTGCCGCCGTAGTTGCCCGCCGAAATGCGCAGCACGCCGGCCGCGCGGCCGAGTCCGGCGGCCGCGCCGATCCCGGCCGTCATCGCCGCGCCGACGTCGGCGTCGGTCAGACCGTCGATGACGATCTCCAGCACGCAGCCAACGTCCGCGCTCAACTCGCTGCGCCGCGCGAGGCCGATCAGGCTCGGGCAGAACGCGTCGTTGGTCGACGCGGTCGCGCCCGCGTACTTCGAGCCGATTTTCGAGCCCGAACGCACGATGCCACCGGGAAACGGCATGATCACGTTCGGCAGCCGGCGCATCGCGGCGACCGCGGCTTCGGCCGCCGCGAGCGCGGCGCCCAGGTCGCGCGCGAGCAGCAGCAGGTTGCCGCCGCCAACGGCCTTGACCGTCGTCGCCGTGTCTTCGCAGACGAACTCGCCGTCCATCACCGGCACGCGCCAGTAACGCGTGGGTCCGTTCCCCGCGTCGATCATCTTCGCGATCTGCCAGCCGTCGCCGAAAAAGCGCAGCCCGCTGCCAAGCGGCGCCGGGTCGGACAGCGGCGCGCGGCTCGTGGCCGGATCGATGCCGCCGTAGACGGCCGTGCTCGGGCAGGTGAGCACGCATTGGCCGACGCGCCGGCCGATCTGCTTCGCGAGCTCCTTCGACGACACCGCGAACAACAGCACCGCGACGCCGGGCCGGCCGTCGGGCGTGGCAGCGGGCGCGAGCGCACGCTCGACGCCCGCCTCGCAGCCGCAACCGATCACCGAGGTCGCGAAGCCCGTCAGCGAGTTCGCCGCGTGCATCGCCCACGTCGGCGTGTGCGCGGTGATCACGAGCCGGGTCGCCTTCATCGGAAAGGCTTCGGCGAAGGTCGCGTCGATCGCGGTGCCGTTGATGTCGAGCGGGGCGGGAGCGTTCATCGTGGACGCGTCAGGTTAGACATTCGACGGGCAATAGCCGTCCGCCGCGGCAGCAGCGGCAGGCTTCGTCGTCGCTGATCGCGGCGTGGGCGAAGTTGCTCGCGAGGTTCGCGTCGCTATACGCGCGCAGCGTTGTCTCGATGCCGTGATCGAATTGCGGCGCGACAAAATGGATGCCGCCCGTCGGCGTCGCGACCAGCGTGCCGTCGCGCGCGACCAGTTCGCCGTCCTTGAACACATAGGCCGGCGACGTGAACATGCGCTCGCGGTCCGGCTCGTCGCGATAGACGGCGATGTCCGCCGCCGCGCCCGCGCCGAGATGGCCGCGATCGCGCAGACCGAGCAGACGCGCGGGACCGGCACGCGTGATGATCGCGATCTCGTACAGCGAGAATTCGCGCTTGAGCTCCGGCAGCGCGCTGGCGACCTGCGCCTCGGGATGCAGCTTCGCCAGTTGCTCATCGCGAAACGGCTTGTCCATCAGCAGGCGGATCAGATGCGGATAGCTCGTGAACGGTCCGCCGTTCGGATGATCGGTGGTCATCGCGACGCGCCACGGGTCGTCGACGAGCAGGAAGATTTCGAGGCCGATGATCCATTGCAGCGCGTTCACGTAGCTCTGTTCGCGATAACGGAACGGCAGCACGCCGCAACCCGCGTCGCACTCGATATCGCCCACCACCCACTTGTGCGGCCGCGCGAGCGGCGCGTTGCGGAACTGCATCATCGTGTCGCCGGAGGCCGTGACGGTCTGTCCGAAGATGATCTGGCCGACGTCGATCGACACGTTCGGCCGCGCGTTCACGGCCTCGGCAATCTGCCGCGCGCCCGACGAAAACTTGCGCGAACCCTCGGTGCCATAGCTGTGAAACTGGATATGCGTCAGATGGATCGGCAGACCGTCGGCGGCGTCCATCGTCGCGATGGTCGAGGCGAGGTTGCCGGGCACGCCGAGGTTGCTCGTGTGCACGTGCAGCGGATGCGGCACGCGCAGCTCGGTCAGCGCGCGCGTCAGCGTGCGCAGCACGTCGCGCGGCGTGATGCCGTAGTGCGCGTGCGGCTCGTCGACGTCTAGCGAGCGCTGGTTGAACTTGAACGCCGAGATGCCGCCGGGGTTCACCACCTTGACGCCGAGCGCCTTGCTCGCGTCGATCGTCCAGCCGACGTAATCGCGCAGACGTTCGAAGTCGTCGCGCGCGGCGAGCATCCGCAGGAACAGCTCGTCGTTGCCGAGCATCACGTACGCGCCGTGATCGATGATCGGCGTGTCGCCCATTTCGAGGTGCGTGTGGCGCGCGTTGGACGGCATCATCGCCGGCTCGAACGCTGCCGTGTAGCCCATTTCGGCGTAGCGGTAGCCGGTCGCGAGCGTGCCCGGCGTGCAGACGCCGCACGACGGCAGGCGCAGGTAGCGGCCGTTGTCGTCGCGCGCGGCTTCGTAGGCGGCCTCGCGCGGCGCATGGGCGCCCCGCGCATCGGCGCGATGGTCCTCGGGCAGCAGCAGGCGCGACAGATTGGTCTTGCCGCCGCCGATATGCGAATGCAGGTCGATGCCGCCCGCCATCACGATCATGCCGGTCGCGTCGTATTCACGATCGACGGGCGTGGTGGCGGGCAGGTCGACGATGCGGCCGTCGCGGAACGTCAGGTCGCGGCGCTCGCCGTTGACGTTGTGGATCGGGTCGAACAACGTGCCGCCCTTGAGCCGGACGAGAGTCATGGCTGATCCTCGCGCGTACTCGAGCGTTCGCTCAGTTGCCCGCTCAACTTCGCGGCAATCGACGCCACCGACTCCAGCGCGGCACCACGCGCGGCGGTGAGCGGCATCACGACCGTGCCGTCGATGCGAAACAGATGCCCGCCGCTATCGACGCCCGGTGTCGCGACCGGCACGAACACGGTGTTCGCGCCGCGTGCCCTGGCGGCATCGGCGAGCGCCGGATGACCGAGCACGATCAGGGCAAGCGCGGGATCGAGCGACGCGGGCCACGCGTGCGGCGCGAAGCCCGCGATCCACAGCAGCGCATCGACTTCGCGTTCGGCGAGCAGCCGAGCCGTCCGATAGCGGTACGGATCGTGATCGAGCGGCGCGGTGCCCGCGGCGTGCGCCGGCATCGACACGCGCGTGCGCAGCGGCAAGCCGGACAGCCACGTGACGGTCTGATTGACCGTCAACGCGCCGTCGTCGCCGCCGAGCGTGAGACATGCCGCGCGCGTCGTGCGATTCACGGCCTTCGCGATCCGGTTCAGCGCTTCGATCAGCAGCGCCGCGTGTGGCGCGGGCAGTGCGGCCGGTTCGTAGACGACCACCGTATAGCGCGCGCCGGCGATGCGTGCGTGCAACGACGCGAGCGCGGTTGCCACGTTGGCTGCGCTGCCATCGCCGTGGCTCAGCGCGGCGGCGTCGCGTCCTTCCGCGAGCGCTGACCACAGCGCGAGCGTGTCGTACGGATCGGTGTCCGGCAGCAGCGTGTCGATGCGCGTTTGCGCGAAGCCGGCTGCAGCCGGGTCCGCTTCGCAGCCGACGAAGACCAGCTCGCGCGCGAGTTCGGTGCCCGCCAGCGCGCGCGTGAAAAAGCGCGGATAGCGCCACGACGGCTGACAGCCGAAGAACACCAGCAGGTCGGCGCGCGCGCGCACTTCGGAGAGCGTCGTAAAGAACGAGCCACGGTCTTGCAAAGCGAGCGTCGCGGGCGTCAGCGCATCGCCGTGCAGATGATCGAGGATCGCGCCGCAGGCGGCGGCAAGCGGATACAGCGCGCGGATGCCGGCGACGTCGGTGGCGAGGCCGCCGAATAGCGGGCGGCGCGCGTTCGCGAGCAACTGCGCGGCGCTCGCCAGCGCGGCATCCTTGTCCGCTTCGTCGCCATCGACGGTGCAAGCGCATTGCGCGTCCGTCGCGCCGTACTGCGCGAGCGCGTGAGCGAGCCGCGAACATTCGGTGTCCGGCACATCGAGCGTGCCGTCGTCATGGGCAACGGCGGCCAGGTCGTCGCACAGCAAAGGGCAGAACGGACAGATCCAGTCGCGTGTGAGCGCCGCGGCGCGCGTTGCGCTCGGGCTGGGGGTCGATGGATCGATGGAGGGGCTATGCATGGGGCAGGTTTAGCAAGCTCCATGCCGGTCTTTCGACCCTGCGGTAAGCGTGCCTGATCCTGCGTCGGCGCGCGCGTCAAAGGCCCGCTGCGCCATCCAAAATGTGTGCCGTTCTGGAGCAGAGTGTCAAGCAGAGTGTCACACGCGAACAGTCCGGCTTGCGTTGCGTTTACCGACAGCGCTGTCAGGACGCGTGGCATGGAAATTGTATGGAAGGCCTACGCGGAATCGGAATGCGCGTAGTCGATCTGTCGATCGTGCAGCGCGGAGGCCACCAGCCAGGCGCTTGCGCCGGTGCCGGCCGCGGCGGCCAGATCGTCGCGATTGCGGATGCCGCCCGCGCCGATCAGCGTGGTGTGCGCGGCGGCTTGCGCGCGCACGCGCTCGAACGTCGCGAGATCGGGGCCGGCGTAGCTGCCGACCTGGTCGAGCGTCATCGCGATCACGCGCGGCGGCCACCACGCCGACGAGCGGTCGAGCGCGGCCGCGGCGAGCAGTTCGCCCGCCCGCTGATCGAGCGACAGGATCGGCGCAAGGCCGGCGCGCTGAGCCGCGTGCAGTGCGTGGATATCGCGCAGCGTCTCCGAGCCGAACACAGGCACGAGAGTCGCGAGATGGGAAGCGGCAGCAGGGCTGTCGTGTTGATCGATGGCGTCGTCGATGCGCTCGAATAGCGCGCGCATCGACGCGTAGTCCGCGAAACCCGCGTCGAGCCACAGTTCGATGCCGGGCAGCGCGGCCCGCAATGCGGCGAGCGTCGAAGCATGCGCGCCGCGCTGCAGGATGGCGCCGAGATCGGCGATATAGAGCGTGCGCGCGCCGCTGGCTTCGAGCAGCGCGCGGGCGGTGGCAAGTGGGTCGCTCGTCGCGACGAGGCGGGACTGGATGGGCCGATAGGCGCTCCGCTCGCCGCGCACCGCGCGTACGACCTGGCCGTCGAGCAGATCGAGAACAGGTATCACCTGCATAGGGGCGCTTTCCTTTGACCAGAATCTTTGTCTACGAGTATCTCACCGGCGGCGGCATCGACCCCCAGCTCGCCGGCCCGGGCAGTCTCGCCGATTTGAGCGCGCTGATCGTCGAAGGACGCGTGATGCGCGACGCGCTGGTCGCCGCTCTGCGTGAATTCGACGGCGTGCAGGTCACGTTCGCGACCTCGCGCTTCGAAACGCCAGGGGCGGGCGAGGCCCATTGTATGGCCGCGCCCGGCGAATCGATGACGGCGTTCGTCGCGCGCGCGGCGCGCGAGCACGATTACGCGTGGGTCGTCGCGCCGGAATGCGACGGGCTGCTGCTGCGCTTTCACGATGCGGTCGGCACTGCGCGCTGGCTCGGCTGCGCGAAGGAAGCGATCCGCGTCGCGTCGAGCAAGAGCGCGACGGCGGCGTGTCTTGCCGCGCATGGCATTGCGACGACGCCGGCGCTAGAACCCGGCGACTCAGCCGCGCAGCACGACGGCCGCTGGGTGGTCAAACCGGACGACGGCGCGGGCGGCCTCGACACCATCGTGTACGAGCGCTTCGCCGATGCCTGCGCCGAGTACGAGGCGCGCGCGGCGGCGGCGCGCAATCCGGTGCTGCAGGCGTGGGTCGATGGCGAGCCGTTGAGCCTGTCGCTGATCTGCCGCGGCGACGCTACCAAGCTCCTCAGCATCAACCGTCAGCAGATCGGGCTGAGCGGCGGCGACGCGTCGGGTGATGTTGCGCGGATCGTCGAGTTCGACGGCGTGCTGGTCGATCAGATCGACCAGCACAGCGACATGGGCCGCGCGCTCGACACGCTCGCGCATCGCGTCGCGCGGGCCATCCCGGGTTTGCGCGGCTTCGTCGGCATCGATGTCGTGTGGCATCCGCAACTCGGGCCGGTCGTGATCGAAGTGAATCCGCGTTTGACGGTCGCTTATGCGGGGCTGTCGGCGGCGCGCGGCAGCGGCCTGACGCGCGCGCTGCTGGCCGCGCATGGCGTGCGCATCGAGCGCTGCGGCGCGGCGCGCGCTAATTCGCCGACGTACGAGGTGCGCCCTTGAGCCCCGCCCGTTCGAACCCGGCGGCGCGGTTCGGCTGGGACATCGGCGGCGCGCACGTGAAAGTGTCGCTCGTCGACGGCGGCGACGCCGTGCTGGACGTCGTGCAATGGCCGTGTCCGCTTTGGCAGGGGCTCGACCATCTGCACCGCACGATCGAGCTCGTCTTCGAGCGCTGGCCGCAGGCCCGCACGGAGGCCGCGCAGCATGCGGTGACGATGACCGGCGAGATGGTCGACCTGTTCGCGGATCGCGCCGAAGGCGTGCGCGCGATCGTGGCCGCGCTCGCGCAGCGGCTCGGTCCATCACTGCGTTTCTACGCCGGCGCCGCCGGCTGGCTCGCCGCCGCCGACTGCGCGGCCGGCTGGCGTCACGTCGCGTCGGCGAACTGGCTCGCGACCGCGAGCTGGGTCGCTACCTGCATGGCGAACGCGCTGCTGATCGACATCGGCAGCACCACCACCGACATCATTCCGATCGTCGACGGCCGCGTCGTCGCGCGTGCCGCGACCGATGCGGGCCGGCTCGCGACCGGCGAACTCGTGTATCACGGCGTCGTGCGCACGCCGTTGTGCGGCGTCGCGCAGCGGATCGAATTCGGCGGCGCCATGCTGAACGTGATGAACGAATGGTTTGCGACGACCGCCGACGTCTACCGGCTGACGGGCGAACTGGACCCGCTGCACGACGTGCAGCCGAGCGCCGACCAGGGGCCGAAGACGCAGGCGGCGAGCCGCGCGCGGCTCGCGCGCATGATCGGGCACGACGCGCACGACGCGTCGGAGGTCGAATGGCTGCACTTTGCGCGGCGCTGGCGCGCGCTGCAGGTGCGCGAAATCGGCGCGAACCTGATGCGCGTGGTCGCCGCGCAGCCGGCGCTCGCGGCCGCACCGCTGGTGGGCGCTGGCTGCGGCCGCTTCCTCGTCGCCGCATTGGCGCGCGACGAGGCGCGCGGCTATATCGACTTCGGCGCGCTGGCGGGCGTGCCCGATGCTTGCGCGGCATGGGCGGCGACCTGCGCGCCGAGCGTGGCGGTCGCGCTGCTCGCGGCGCGCGAGCCGGGCGCGCAACGGCGCGGCGCGCGTGGTATCGCGGCGCGCGCGGCATGAGTTGAGAGGCGCGGCGCGCAATCCGGGAACGCGGCGCGCCGGCGCACGAGTAGCGCAAAGAGGGGCAGGGGACACGATATGGCGAGCGGGACAAGTTCGGTGATGAACGAGGTTGCGAAACGACGCGACCCGGCCGGGCACTCAACTGGACACGAGGGCAACAGTCATGTGGGTGGTCAAGATCGGAGGCAGCCTGAGTCACGACCCGGCACTGCGCCACTGGCTCAGTGAGCTATGCGAAGTCGGCGGCGGACGGGTCGTGATCGTGCCCGGCGGCGGCGATTTCGCGGACAAGGTCCGCCAGTACCAGGGCGAGTGGAACTTCGACGATCTGGCCGCGCACAACATGTGTCTGCTCGCGATGACGCAATATGCGCTGCTGATGCAGGGCGTTTCGCCCGAACTGGTGATCGCGTCGAGCGAGGCGAAGATTCGCCGCACCCTGCGTGACGGTCATGTCGCCGTGTGGGCGCCGACCGCGCTGATGCGCGACACGCCCGACGCGATGAGCAATTGGGACACGACCTCGGACAGCCTCGCCGCCTGGCTATCGACGATGCTCAACGCGGAGCGGCTGGTCGTCGTCAAATCCTGTCCGATCGCCGTCGACGATCCGCTCGAAACGCTGGCCGCGGCGGGGGTGATCGACCGCAAGTTCGTCGACTACGTGAACGATGCGAACTATGTGGTCGAATTGCTCGACAAGAGCAACGTCGCGCTGATGCGCGACCGTTTGCTGAATATTCCGGTGATGTGAGCGGCTGCTACAGCCGCGTCGCGTTCGTCGAGCCCGGCAACGGCGCCGCGCTATCGACGCGTACCTCTCCAGCCGGCCGATGCAACGCGCTCGCCCATTGCGCGACGCGCTCGGGGTCGAGCCGCGAGCGGCGCCCGTCGGCGCACAGCGCGGTGCGAAAACCGGCCACGTCGGGCGCCAGCGCGCGGATCTGCGGCAGTTGCGCCCAGCCGAGCGCACCGGCGATGCCCGCCATCGCGCCGCGCTGACGCGCGAGCCGCAACCAGCGCGCGAGCGAGTCGACATCGACGTGATCGAACAGCGTGCCGCCGTCCTTGCTCGCGGTATCGAACATCAGGCCGGCGAAGCCGAGCGCCGCGGTGTGGCTGACCAGTTCGTCGTCCATGCCGCCGTCGCATAGCAGCACCGGCACGACGCTAGCCGGCAGATTCGCAAGCTGCTCGATGCAGCGGCGCGCGGCCGGTCCGCGCGCGACGCCGACCTTCACATAGTCGACGCCGGCATCGCTGACGTCGATCACGCGCGCGGCGATCTCGTCGAACGCATCGGCCGGCACGTCGCCGATCGCCGCGCTGATCGGCTTGACCGGGTAGTGCGCGCGAAGTTGTTGCGCGATGTTCGTGATGGCGCCGATCGACAGGCCGCCGAGCGCGCCGTCGTCCGGCTCTTTCAGGTCGATCAGTTCGGCGCCGGCGCGGGCGGCGTCGAATGCTTCATCAGCCGAGCGGACGCTCGCGAGCAATGCGGTCATCGGGGTTCTCCGCGGAAGGAAGGGTTTTCAGTGATGGGCCGAAGCGGCGGCCTGATGCGCCGCGTCTTCGAGGCTCGCGCGATATCGCGCGATCGCGGCGACGAGCCAGCTCCATGCGGTGCGCTCGTTGTCGCCGGCGGTTTTGTCGATCGCGATCTGCAGATACGCCATTTCTCGATCGACCTTGTCGGCCGGCAGCATGAAGAGCCGGCTCACCAGAATCGCGCCTTCCACGACCGCCGACTGCGCGCGATTGAAGCCCGCGAACGGCGCGTGGTTTTCGCGGTGCACGCATTTCATCACCAGCACCGGGCGCTCGGCGTCGTCGCGCAGCTCGTCGAGTTCGAGCTCGGCGTGGGCCAGCGACGCGGCCAGACGTACGCTCGGCACGCGGCTCGCGGCCACGGTCGGCCAATCGGTCGCGCAGTGCGTGACGCAGCCCGCGAAGATACGCACGTCGGTGCTGAAATTCAGCACCGCCGCACGCGTCGCGATCACGTTGTCGAGCGTGACCGACGGACGGAACGGCGCGAGGATGATGCGCTCGCCCTCGGAGCGCGCGCCCATTGGCGCGATATGAGGACGGCCATCGCACGCTGCCGTGGTGACGATCGTTTCGTGGATCATGGCTGGGAACGTGTGTCCCGACAGCGCCGGAAGGCCGGCCGTCAGCAGAGGTCAAACACAAACGGAAACCGCAAAGGGGCCGCGGCGTGCGGCCCGGTTGCGGGCTTAACGCGTAGCGACATACATCACGATTTCAAAACCGAGGCGTACGTCGGTGTAGCTCGGAGTCGTCCATTGCATACGTGCTTTCTCCTTCGGTTGAAACAGCGGGTGGAACAGCGTTGCGCCGCCGGCCCGGCGTGATGCCCGGTGTCGACGGCAGCCGGCATCATGCAAGCTCCGTGCCCATGCGCGTTCCGGCCGGCCAGGCGTGCGTGCATTCGACGGCCAATACAGCACCCGGCGAATTGCGCCACGCCGTGGCGCTCGCGCGGGTTGCCAGACGCAAAGAGCCGCGCGGTGTGGCGAAAACGAAGCAAAGTGTGCCATCGCGATTCGCTAATTCGATTGCGCTGTCACGCCGCGCCCGCCTCGCTCACCAACACATTCTGCTCCCATTCGCGTCGCACGGCTCGAAAAAGAACCTCACGATGTGATAGCGATAACCGATCCGTTAAGTCTGCCAAATAAAATCGTGAATTCACCTTGGGCGTGTCCATGCCTACAGTGCAACTCAAGCGCTTCGTTCTTCCGGCAGTGCGCTTGCCACCTTCGAGGACACGTCATGAACGATTTCAGTCAACCGCCGATCCAGCCCGAACCTCAAGCGCGCGATCCGCACAATCCGCGCGAACGGTACGCGGCGGGCGTGATGAAATACCGCGAGATGGGGTACTGGCAACCGGACTACGAACCGAAAGACACCGACGTGATCGCGCTGTTTCGCATCACGCCGCAACCCGGTGTCGAACCCGAGGAAGCGGCTGCCGCGGTGGCCGGCGAATCGTCGACCGCGACGTGGACGGTGGTGTGGACCGACCGCCTGACCGCCTGCAACATGTATCGCGCGAAGGCGTATCGCGTCGAGCCGGTGCCGGTGTCTCGCGCCGACGAGCCGCAGTACTTCGCGTACATCGCTTATGAACTCGATCTGTTCGAAGAGGGCTCGGTCGCGAACCTGACCGCATCGATCATCGGCAACGTGTTCGGCTTCAAGCCGCTGAAAGCCTTGCGGCTCGAAGACATGCGCATTCCCGTCGCGTATCTGAAGACGTTTCAGGGGCCGCCGACCGGCATCGTCGTCGAGCGCGAACGGCTCGACAAGTATGGTCGGCCGCTGCTCGGCGCCACGGTCAAGCCGAAGCTCGGTCTGTCGGGCAAAAACTATGGACGGGTGGTCTACGAAGGCCTGCGCGGCGGCCTCGATTTCCTGAAGGACGACGAGAACATCAACTCGCAGGCGTTCATGCACTGGCGTGACCGCTTCCTGTTCGCGATGGAGGCGGTGAACCGCGCCCAGGCGGAGACTGGCGAGCTCAAAGGGCACTACCTGAACGTGACGGCCGGCACGATGGAGGACATGTACGAGCGCGCCGAATTCGCGAAGGAGCTCGGCTCGTGCATCGTGATGATCGACCTCGTGATCGGTTGGACCGCGATCCAGTCGATGTCGCGCTGGGCCCGCAGGCACGACATGATCCTGCATCTGCATCGCGCGGGGCATGGCACCTACACGCGGCAACGCAACCACGGCATCTCGTTTCGCGTGATCGCCAAATGGCTGCGCATGGCGGGCGTCGATCACGCGCATGCGGGCACCGCGGTCGGCAAGCTCGAAGGCGATCCGCTGTCGGTGCAGGGCTACTACAACGTGTGCCGCGACGCGCACAACGCGGTCGATCTGTCGCGCGGCATTTTCTTCGACCAGCCGTGGGCCGGCTTGCGCAAGGTGATGCCGGTCGCCTCGGGCGGGATTCACGCGGGGCAGATGCATCAACTGCTCGACCTGTTCGGCGACGACGCGATCCTGCAGTTCGGCGGTGGCACGATCGGCCATCCGGCCGGCATCCAGGCCGGCGCGACCGCGAACCGCGTCGCACTCGAAGCGATGGTGAAGGCGCGCAACGAGGGCCGCGACATTCTGCGCGAAGGGCCCGACGTGCTCGAAGCCGCCGCGCGCTGGTGCACGCCGCTCAAGCAGGCGCTCGATACGTGGCGCGACGTGAGCTTCAACTACGCATCGACCGATACGCCCGATTTCGCCGCCACGCCGACGGCGGCCTAGCCAAGCCGAGCTTTTCCCGCGAGCGCCCCACGAGCGCATCCGCAACGCGGTGCAACGGCACCGCGCGGGGCACCGTTGACGCGGTTCCGAACGCGACATCCATCCACGAGGTTCGTCATGCGTATTACTCAAGGAACGTTTTCTTTTCTGCCCGAGCTGACCGACGAGGAAATCGGCCTGCAGATCGACTACGCGCTGCGCCAGGGCTGGGCCTGTTCGGTCGAATTCACCGACGACCCGCATCCGCGCAACACCTACTGGGAAATGTGGGGTCTGCCGATGTTCGACCTGCACGACGCGGCCGGCGTGTTGCAGGAGGTCAGGGCTTGCCGCGAGGCGCGGCCGCAGCACTACATCAAGGTCAACGCGTTCGACTCGGTGCGCACCTTCGAGACGATGCGCCTGTCGTTCATCGTCAACCGGCCGGACGTGGAGCCGGGCTTCCGACTGTTGCGGCAGGACGCGCAGGGGCGCACGCAGCGCTACAGCATGACGGGCTACGCGGGCGACCGGCCAGCGGGCGAGCGTTATGGCGCGGCGGGCTGACGCCGCTGATCGCGCAACAACGCACACGACGACCCGCAGCGAGGAGGAACCATGACAGACGCCGCCACCGTGGACGCACTGCCCGCGTCCACCGCGCACAGCGACGCCGCCGCGCCCCACATCGACCTCGCGGCGCTGTACCGCGACTCCGGCATCGGCGACGTGCTCGGCGAACTCGATCGCGATCTGGTCGGGCTCGCGCCCGTGAAAACGCGCATTCGCGAGGTCGCCGCGCATCTGCTGGTCGAGCGCGCGCGGGCTTCGCTGGGTCTCGCGGGCGGCGCGCCGACCTTGCATATGTGCTTCTCCGGCAACCCGGGCACCGGCAAGACGACGGTTGCGCTGCGCATGGCGGAAGTGTTGCACCGGCTTGGCTACATTCGCCGCAATCATCTGGTGTCGGTCACACGCGACGATCTGGTCGGCCAGTACATCGGCCACACCGCGCCGAAGACGCGCGATGTGCTCAAGCGCGCGATGGGCGGCGTGCTGTTCATCGACGAAGCGTATTACCTGTATCGCCCGGAGAACGAGCGCGACTACGGGCAGGAAGCGATCGAAATCCTGTTGCAGACGATGGAGAACCAGCGTAGCGACCTGGTCGTGATTCTGGCCGGCTACGCGTCGCGAATGGAAGTGTTCTTCGAGAGCAATCCGGGTTTCCGCTCGCGCATCGCGCATCACATTACGTTTCCCGATTACGAGGAAACGGAGTTGCTCGAAATCGCCGAACGGATGCTCGGCACCATGCATTACCGCTTCGATGCCGCGTCGCGCCGCGCGTTCGCCGACTATCTGGCGCGCCGCATCCGCCAGCCGAATTTCGCCAACGCGCGCTCGGTGCGCAACGCGCTCGACCGCGCGCGGCTGCGCCAGGCGAACCGCCTGTTCGCGAGCGCCTTGCAAGGCGGTGAGCCGATCGACGCCGCCACGCTGACGCTGATCGATGCCGCCGACGTGCGCGCGAGCCGCGTGTTCGACGCGCCGCCGCAGTCCTCGCAATCGCCTTCCACCGCGCGCGCCGTCACGGCGCCGCCGGGCTGAATCACGACACCATCGACGGAGAACGCCATGCAGGACGGACGCACGACACTTTCGAAGTTCCTGATCGACACGCTCGATCGCCCGCCGTGTACGGACGACACGCGCGACACTGCAGGACTCTCCGCGCTGCTGATCGACGTAGCGGCGGCCATCAAGTCGATCTCGGCGATGCTGACCAAGGGCGCGCTAGGCGGCAACTACGGTTCCGCGCAAACGCTCAACACGCACGGCGAGCAACAGAAGAAGCTCGACGTCTCGACCAACGAGATCTTCGTGCAGCAATGCGAGTGGGATGGCTTGCTGGCCGCGATGGTGTCCGAGGAAATGGAGCACGTCTACGCGATTCCGCCGGACTATCCGCGCGGCGAGTATCTGCTCGCGTTCGATCCGCTCGACGGCTCGTCGAATATCGACATCAACGGCGTGGTCGGCTCGATCTTCTCGGTGCTGCGCACGCGCGATCCGGCAGAGAATGCAACCAGCGAAGCCGCGTTCCTGCGGCCGGGCTGCGAACAGGTCGCGGCCGGCTATGCCGTGTATGGACCGTCGACCATGCTGGTGCTGTCGGTCGGCAATGGCACGCATGGCTTCACACTGGAGCGCGACATCGGCAACTTCGTGCTCACGCATTCGAACATCCGGATTCCGGAGGAAACCGGCGAGTTCGCGATCAACGCATCGAACGAGCGCTTCTGGGAGCCGCCCGTGCGCCGCTACGTGCAGGAGTGCAAGGATGGCCGCAGCGGTTGCCGCGCGCGCGACTTCAACATGCGCTGGATCGCGTCGATGGTCGCGGAAGTGCATCGCATCCTGATGCGCGGCGGCGTGTTCATGTATCCGCGCGACTCGAAAACACCGGCGATGGAAGGGCGCCTGCGCCTGCTCTACGAAGCGAACCCGATGAGCTTCCTGGTCGAGCAGGCGGGCGGCCTCGCGATGACCGGCCGGGAACGCATTCTCGACGTTGCGCCGCGTGCGCTGCATGGCCGCGTGCCGGTGATTCTCGGCTCGAAGAACGAGGTCGAGCGCATTGCGCGCTATCACGGCGAATACGACCGCGGCGAGGACAAGCCGTTCACGTCGCCGCTGTTCGGCACGCGCTCGTTGTTCCTGCCGGATTTCACGGCGTGATCAGCGACTGACGGCGCGCTCAGCGCACAGAACACAGTCATCCGGAGACAAACGCATGTCAGTCAAACATCCGATCATCGCGGTGACCGGCTCGAGCGGCGCCGGCACCACCACCGTCATGAAGAGTTTCACGCATATCTTCAGACGCGAGCACATCAATGCGCAGATCGTCGAAGGCGACGCGTTCCATCGCTACGACCGCAACGGCATGCGCGCGGCGATGCAGGAGCGCGAACGCGACGGTGTGCCGAATTTCAGCCACTTCGGGCCGGAAGCGAATCTGCTCGAAGAACTCGAAATGCTGTTCACGCGCTACGGCGAAAACGGCAGCGGGCAGTTTCGCCACTACGTGCACGACGCGGGCGAAGCGCAACTGTACAAGCAGGACGGCGGCACCTTCACGCCGTGGGAGGGGGTCGCGCCCAATACCGACCTGATGTTCTACGAAGGGCTGCATGGCGCAGCGGTGACCGACAGGGTCGATATCGCGCGGCATGCGGATCTGCTGATCGGCGTCGTGCCGATCATCAACCTCGAATGGATCCAGAAACTGCACCGCGATCAGACGATGCGCGGCTACACGCACGAAGCGGTGGTCGACACGATCTTGCGGCGCATGCCCGACTACGTGAACTACATCTGCCCGCAGTTCTCGCGCACGCATGTGAACTTCCAGCGCGTGCCGACCGTGGACACGTCGAATCCGTTTACCGCCCGCGAGATTCCGCAACCGGACGAGAGCTTCGTCGTGATCCGCTTCGCGCGGCCGAAGGGTATCGACTTCCAGTATCTGCTGACGATGCTGCACGACTCGTTCATGTCGCGCCCGAACGTGATCGTCGTGCCGGGCGGCAAGATGGGACTCGCGATGCAGCTGATCTTCACGCCGATGATCCTGCAACTGATCGACCGACGCTCGCGCGCCTGAGCGGTACCGGACGGATATCGAGGTTCATTTCGCAAGGAGAGATCCGATGAGTGCAGTCGCGCAACCGCTTGGCGCACCCGCCACGCGCTCATTTCGGGCTGAACGCGCAGGCGGTGATCGACGAAGCGCGGCGCGTCGCGGACCACGCGCGTTGAGCCCGCCGTTCGCCAAGATTTCATTTCATATCGAGGAGCACGCAATGGCCTTCATCACCCTGCGGCAACTGCTGGATCACGCGGCCGAACACGACTACGGCGTGCCCGCGTTCAACGTCAACAACATGGAGCAGATTCACGCGATCATGCGCGCGGCCGAGGCCACCGATAGCCCGGTGATCCTGCAGGCGTCGGCCGGTGCGCGCAAGTACGCCGGCGAGCCGTATCTGCGCCATCTGGTGCTCGCCGCGCTCGAAGCGCACCCGGACATTCCGCTCGTGCTGCATCAGGATCACGGCGCGAGCCCCGCGGTGTGTCAGCAGGCGATCCGCTCGGGCTTCACGTCGGTGATGATGGACGGCTCGCTGCTGCCCGATCAGAAAACCCCCGCCGCGTACGATTACAACGTCAACGTGAGCCGGCGCGTGGTGGACGCCGCGCATGCGGTCGGCGTGTCGGTGGAAGGCGAACTGGGCTGTCTCGGTTCGCTCGAAACCGGCACGGCAGGCGAAGAGGACGGCGTCGGCGCACAAGGCAAGCTCACACGCGAGCACCTGCTGACCGATCCGGATGAAGCGCGGCGCTTCGTCGACGCGACCGGCGTCGATGCGCTCGCGATCGCGATCGGCACGTCGCACGGCGCGTACAAGTTCAGCCGCGAGCCGACCGGCGACATCCTCGCGATCGACCGGATCGCCGATATCCATGCGCGCATCCCGAACACGCATCTGGTGATGCACGGTTCGTCGTCGGTGCCGCAGGAATGGCTCGCGGTGATCCGCGAATATGGCGGCGAGATTCCGACCACCTACGGCGTGCCCGTCGACGAAATCCGCCGCGGCATCGCGCACGGCGTGCGCAAGGTCAACATCGACACCGACATCCGTCTCGCGATGAGCGGCGCGATGCGCAGGTCGCTCGCCAACGCGCGCGCGGAGTTCGATCCGCGCGCGGCATTGAAGGCCGCCACCGCCGCGGCGAGCGCGATCTGCGTCGAGCGATTCGAGGCGTTCGGTTGCGCGGGGCAGGCGGCGCGCATCAAGCCGCTGCCGCTCGATACGATGGCGAGCCGCTACCACTAACGCCACTGCCACGGAGAACGCAATGCGCCAATTCCTGATTGCTCCGTCGCTGCTGTCGGCGGATTTTGCCCGGCTCGCCGACGAGATTCGCGACGTGACGGCGGCCGGCGCGGACTGGATTCATCTGGACGTGATGGACAACCACTACGTGCCGAACCTGACGGTCGGCCCACTCGTGTGCTCGGCGATCCGGCCGTACACGACGCTGCCGTTCGACGTGCATCTGATGACCGCGCCCGTCGATCCGCTGGTGTCGGCGTTTGCCGAGGCCGGCGCGAACCTGATCAGTTTTCATCCGGAGGCGACGCTGCACGTGCATCGGACCATCGATCTGATCCGCTCGCACGGTGCGCGCGCGGGGCTGGCGCTGAATCCGGCGACGCCGCTCGCGGCGCTCGATCACGTGCTGGAGATGCTCGACGTCGTGCTGGTGATGTCGGTGAATCCGGGCTTCGGCGGCCAGGCATTCATCGCCGAAACGCTCGACAAGCTGCGGCTGTTGCGCGAGCGCGTCGACACGACGATGCAGCGCACCGGGCGGCCCTTGCTGATCGAAGTGGACGGCGGCGTGAAGGCGTCGAACATCGCGCGTGTCGCCACGGCGGGCGCGGACGTGTTCGTTGCCGGGTCGGCCGTGTTCGGTGCGGGCGATCGCGCGCAGGCGATCCGCGGCATGCGCGGCGAACTGGCTACTGTCGACGAACCCGCGGGGGTGGCCGCCATGCAGTGATGGCGCTGCTGTTTCAGCGCTTTTTCATCGTCTCGCCCGGCGCGCACCATGCGCTGAGATCTTCTTCAGGCCGGTCGACCGCGCAGCCCCAGTCGAGCGGCTGGTCCTGATCGAAGCGCTTGCCGAGCCGCCATGCAATCTCGGCGCGCGCAAGCTGCACGCCCATATAGAACGCATGGCCGCCGTCTGTTTCGAGGTTCAACTGCGGGTACAGCGCGAACGGATCGTCGCCGCGACGATGGCCGTCGCGGTTGTACACGTGAATGCCGTCGGCGCTGATCTGCACGCGGAAATTCGGGTCACGCACGCCGCGCGCGAATTCGTCGATTTCTTCGGCACTGTACGGAAACGGCCGTTTTGCGTGGACCGTCGCGAGTTCGGTGCTGATGCCCTTCGGCAGCACCTGCGCATCGCGCGCGGCATGCATCACGCGGCGCGCGACATCGGCTTCGCGCAACGCGCGCCGCGCATGCTGGCTCACCGACGTCGCCAGCACCGCGCCAACGCGCAATTCAGCCGCCATGCCGAGCAGCACCGCGTTGATGCCGCTCGTGTCGGCCTCGGTCAGTTCGGTCACGTTGCCGATGCCCATCATGATCGCGATGTCGGGATAGCGCTCGCGCAAACGCACATAGCGCGCAATCGACGCGGCCAGCCCGAACGGAATCGGATCGAGAATCGGATCGGCGAGAAACGCGCGGCCGCGCGCGGACAGCGCGTCGATCGCGGCGTCGAGCGAAGCGGGGTCGGCCGGTTCGCGCGCGACGAGGATCGGCGTCGCCGGCACTTCGTCGGCGATCCATAGCGTGTCGAGGTTCAGGCTCATCAGATAGTCGGCGCCCGCGCGGCCGCCGCGCAGCAGTTCGTCGTTGCGCATCGAATCGACGCTGACGCGATAGCCCTCGGCCTTCAGCCGCCGCACCGCGTCTTCGAGAAGCGGAAACGGCGTGTCCGGCAGACAGCCGATGTCGATCACGTCCGCGCCTTGGGCCGCATACTCGCGCGCCCTTGCCGCGATGCCGTCGAGGTCGAGGCGCGGCGCATCGACGATCTCCGCGAAAATCTCCGTGTCGTAGCGGCTCAGATCGAACGGCTTCGCCTTGCGGCCGAAAAATTGCGGCAAGTCCTTGACCTCCTCGGGACCGCGTTCGAACGGTACGCCGTAGTGCGCGCCCAGCGCGTCGAGATCGCCACGGCAGCGGCCCGGCACGATCACGCGCTGCGCGGCGAGCGGCGCGCTCACGCGGCGCTGGATCAGGTCGGCGGTCATCAATGCGGCCACTTGCAGGCCGATTTCGCGCACCTCCCAACTGAACGGCGTCGGCGCCATGCCGTCGAGCACGCGCCGCAGGCTCGGTTCGGCAAGCCGGCCGGTCAGGAAGAGGAGGTGGTCCATGCGAGGTCGAGGGTCGCGAGGCGTTGGGTGAGCGCCGCTTCGAGTTCGTCGAGCGAGCGCGCGAGCGTCGTGTATTCGAAGCGCGCCAGACGCTCGACGTTGTCGAGTTCGATCGCCCGTGGCCGCAGTTCGACCCATTCGTCCGGGCTATGCGTGATCACGCTCGGTTCGGTGTCGCACGCAAAGACGATGCCGGGGATGCATTGCTTGCCGGCCTGCGCGTACATATTGGTCGGCAGCGTATCCGAGATGCCGTAAGCACATTTGGCGACCGTGTTGCTGGTGGCGGGTGCGATCACGACCGTGTGATAGATGCCGTGATACAGCATGCCGACCGGCACGCCGCTCGCGCTGTTGTCGCGCAGTACGCGAAAGTGTTCGCGCAGCTTGTCGAGCGACCAGCCATAAAGCGGCAGCACTTCCTCGGCCGCCGCGGACAGAAACAGATCGACGCGCGGCAAGCGCCGCGCGAGCGCGATCGATTCTTCCAGCATATGACCGGAGCCGGTCACGCACCACGCGAAGTGCGCATCCGGCTTGAAGTCGGCGAGATCGCGGGCGCCCTTGCGGGCAGACTCGCTGGAGGACCTGAGGGACGACCCGGTCATGCGTCGAGATCGAACGGCATGCCGTCGGCCGGCGAGCCTTCATGCGACAGCCGGATGTGCAGCCGGCGCATCTTGCGATACAGCGTATTGCGGCTGATGCCGAGCGCCTTCGCGACGTTGCTGACGTTCCAGCGGTGCTCGTCGAGCAGCGACAGCACCGTTTCGCGCTCGTTCAGCTGGATCGCGTTCAGCGAAGAAATGTCCGCTTCGTCGGCGAGATGCCCGTCCATGTCCGCGTTCGCGAGGCGCAGCGCGATCGGCAGGTCGACCGCCGACGTGCGTTGCGTGACCTCGGGCGGCAGATGCTCGCAGCGGATCGGCTCGCCGTCGGACAGCGCGATGGCCATCTGCAACACGTGACGCAGCTGACGGATGTTGCCGGGCCACGCGTAGGTCAGCAGCGCGTGTTCGGCTTCCGGCGTCAGATCGGGCGGATCGTCGGTTTCGTTCGCGAGCAGATGATGGATCAGCGGCAGCTTGTCGACGCGCTCGCGCAGCGCCGGCAGATTCAGCTCGACGCCCTTGAGCCGGTAGTACAGATCCTCGCGGAATTGCCCGCTTTGCACGAGTTCGAGCAGATTGCGGTGGCTCGCGCTGATCAGCTGGAAATTGACCTTGACGGTGGTCTCGGCGCCGAGCGGCGTGACCTCGTGTTCCTCGATCACGCGCAGCAGGCGAGCCTGCAACACGAGCGGCATGTCGCCGATCTCGTCGAGAAACAGCGTACCGCCGTTGGCCTGCACGATCTTGCCGCGCCGTCCTTCGCGCTGCGCGCCGGTAAACGCGCCCGCGCGGTAGCCGAACAGCTCGCTCTCGATCAGGTTCTCCGGCAGCGACGCGCAGTTGACCGGCACGAACAGACCGTCGGCGTGCGGGCTGATGCTATGCAACGCCTGCGCGAAGACTTCCTTGCCGGTGCCGGTCTGGCCGCGCAGCACGATCGGAATCTTGCGCTGGATCACGCGCGCGGCCAACTGGATCTGCGAGGCCATGCGCGGGTCGCCGAATTCGAGGTGCGCGATCTCGTCGAGCTTCGGCACCGGCGGATGTTTCTCGTGTTTTTCGGAGGCGCTGGCGCGCATGGCGGAGTCGGGGACGAGCACGCGCGTCACGCGCCCCGTGGCGTTTTGCGGCGTCTGCGCGACGAGGAAAAAGCGGTTTGTCGCGTTTGCGCTGTAGACGGTGACCGGATGGAACGAGCCGCGAATGCTGCGCGCGATCATGTCTTCGAGCGACGCGTTGAATGCTTCCTCGATGCGCCGGCCGCGCAGCTCGCTCAGCGAGCGGAAGCCCAGCTGGAACAGCGCGCTGCGATTCGCGGCGAGCACGGTGCTGTCGTCGCCGACCGCGAGCTTGCCGCCGTGCAGCGTGCCGACGAATTCCGGGCGGCTGTGGAAATGGATCATGTTGGCGTGCCGGTAGCGCGCATCGAGCAGACGGTTTTCGATCATCTGCCGCGACATGCCGACCAGCACCAGCGAGTGCTGCTGCAGCAGCTTCGAGCGGCTCGTGACGTCGAGCACGCCGGCGATTTCGCCGCCGTCGTCGAAGATCGGCGCGGCCGAGCACGTCAGCGACGTATAGCGCGGATAGAAATGCTCGTGCTGACAGACGGCAATGCAGTCGCGCTCCGCGAGGCAGGTGCCCATGCCGTTGGTGCCGGCTTCGCGTTCGCTCCACAGCGCGCCGACGCGAAAGCCGTCGGCGGCGACCGCCTCGGCGAACGGCACCGACGACACCTGATGCACGATCACGCCGCCAGAATCGACGAGCACGACCGCGAGCTCGGGATCGGCCAGTTGCTGGTAGAGCGTCGTCATCTCGAGCTTCGAACACGCGATCAGATCGCCGAGCGCCTCACGGCGCGCGCTGAGTTCGTACTCCGTGAGCACCGGCGGCGGCACGAAACGCGCGGGGTCCAGCTGGAATTCGTTGATGCAGCGCGTCCACGACTGAGCTACGGGTTCGCTTGTCGGGCGCGTGGTCAACTGATGGTTGACCACGTTCAGAACTTCCCGGACGTGCGTACTGCTGTCAGCGAGCAACGACATGGGATTTGTCTCCGTTGCGTCATTTCGCAAGCGTGACTGCTTCGCACGCCGCGAATGCCGCTTTATCAAGCCTGCCTGCCCCTGGCGCGGCGGAATCTCGGTTCGCCTGCGCCCTCCCGACCGGCCCTACTACGAGGCGGGTGTTGAAAACTGTACGCCCGATGCAGGATTGGTTCAACAGAAAGTCACACTGGGTTTACCTCACTGTGCCCGGATTTTGCTTTTCTCGATGCGCGACGCGTTAAACGGGTTGCAGGTTGCATGCCTGTCGCAGCTTCGGCACAGAGTGTGCCGCGCGTCGTTCAGTTCTACTGTTCTACTGTTGCATCGTTTCGCTCGTCATCACTGGCTGTTCAATCCTGGGCCGCGCCGCGGCGGAGATCAAATCATGGATCGTTTCGATACTGTTCGCCTTGCCGCATTTTCCAGCCTCGGCGCCAATCCCGGCCCGCAAGTCGGCGCGTTGCCCGAGCGCCTCGACATCGTATTCATCGAGAATTTCATCGGCCAGACGGTCATCGGTATCGATAGCAGCGAGTTGCATGTCGCGCAACCGGTGCGTGTGAACCTGGCTATCGGCGTGCCAGCGATCCGCGCCTGCGCGACGGACCGGATCGAAGATACGGTCAACTACGCGGCCGTGCGCGGGGCGCTGCTCGAGCTGTTCGCGTCGCATCGCGTGCGGCTGCTGGAGGCGCTTGCCGAGACGATCGCGCAACTGCTGATCGCCGACTTCGGCGCGCACTGGGTGCGCGTGTCGCTCGCGAAGCCGGCCAAGTTCGCCGACCTCGCGGCCGTCGGCGTGCAGATCGAGCGGCGTCGCGGCGATGGCTCGGCGGCGGCCGTGGGTCTCGCGCGGTACGCGTCGCTGGGCGAGGGGCTGGTGCCGAATTGAGGGGCGCGCCTAGCGGGGGGCGCCTAGCCGGGGGCGCCTAGCCGGGCGCGCCGAGCCGGACGCGCCGAGCCGGACGCGCCGAGCGGGACGCGCCAAACGCCCGGCGCGTTTCAGGCCGTGGTCATTTCGCCACGGTCGACGTCTTCTGCGGACCGAGTCCGCAGGCCTGATATGCGCTGGTTTGCAGCGCGCGGAAGCGCTTGGTTTGCGCTTTAGCGTGGTCGACGCGGAATTCCGCGCCGCCTTCGCCGCCTAGCGTCGCGTACTTCGAGAAGGTCGACTGGTCGACGAATTCGTCGTACGGCAACGACGCGGCCATCTTGTCGATCACGCACGAGCACTTGTAGACGTTCGCGAAATCGTGGCCGTTATCGTCCATGCAGCTGAGCACGTATTCGACGCGACCCTCGGTCGGATAGTTGTAGCCGCCCGCCCACGCGAGCGGCGCGGCGAGCAGGAGCGAGGTAAAGGCGAGAAGCGCGCGACATCTGTTGGTCATTGAATGCCTCTGCGAGAGCATTGAGCCTGCTTCGCGAACCGCTGCGCGAGATGCGTGCCTTGCGGCCGCGAGGCGACGGGATGCGCGAGGAGGCGGGGCCGGCTACGGCGCCGCGTCTCCTGCGCTTGCATGCGCCGTCAGTTCGGCGCGAACGGATGCGCGACGCTGCCCTTCTTCGCCAGCACTTCAGCCGCGCTCGGGTCGCCGCTGACCGCGCGCTTGATGGCCTCGCGCGTCGCCTGATAGTTGAACTGCTGGATCTTCTTGTCGTCCTCGGCCTGCCAGTGAATGAACACGCCGACGCAGAGGAACAGGTCGTCGGCTTCTTCCTGCGGGATCGTGCCGTCCTCGACACTGTCGGCCACCGCGAGCGCGACCGCGTGCTGCGCCGGGCCGAACATCTGCACGGCCTGCTTGGCGCCTTTGATCGTCACCTTGTTGAACAGGATCGTATTGGGCTTCGTGATGAGATTGGGCGCGACGACGGCGAGCAGCGACGTGAAGCCGTCCTTGTTGTTGGTGAGCGCGTTGCAGAACGCGGTTTCCGCAGCCGAACCTCGCGGTCCGATCAGCAAGTCGATGTGCGCGACCTCGTTGCCGTCGCCGACGAGCGACTCACCGATCATGACGCGGTTGATCTTGGCCATTCTGTTCCTCCAAAAGAGTAGGTATGGACCTGCTGACGAGGCGCCGCCCGCGATCGTCCAGATCAGCATCGCGAGAGCGGTGCGGGAATGCACGGCGGTACTAACTAACAGGTTCCGTGCCAGTTGTTGCTCAGGGCCTGCTGAAGCGGCTGTTCGGGTCTTCTTCAGTCCAGACGATTCAGGGTTAACCGCGCCCTTCGACGCAGCGCGCAAGAAACAGCGTGGCCACCGCGAGGTCCGCGCTGGTGCCGGGATTGATCGCGCGGGCCTTCAACTCGGCATCCCAGGCACCGAGTTGCGGATCGCCCGCCGGGCGGCGCGCGGCGGGTCGCGCCTGGCGCCAGCGCGCGTGCTGTTCGCGTGCCACGAGCGTGACACTCTGCGCCAGCGCGAGGCCGTGCTTGCGCACAATGTGAGAGTCGGGCCAGCCGCCGAGGAACGTGAGAAACACGTTGAGCATCGCGATTTCGCCTGGATCGGCGGGCGCGGGTTCGGGCGTTGGTCTCGAGGCTTCGAAGTAGGCGGCGAGGCCGGTGTCGAACAGGTCGGCGAAACCGTTCGCGTACTGCCGCGCGATGCTGTCGCGTTCGCTGGCGAGCCGCATCGCGTCGCGCAGGCCGATCGTCGGCGGTGCGTGGACCGATTGCTCGGGTGCGTCGCCGAGGCCGCCGGGATTGGCGAGCGCGATCGCGCGGTAAGCAAGCCGAGCGTCTTCGACGTCGAGCCGGCTCAGCACGTCGCCGACGGCCCCGCGCCACGCTTGCGCCGACACCGGCGGTTCGCCGGTTTCGTCGAGGGCCGCGGCGAGCGGCGCGACCAGCAGCACGATGCCGAGATTCGTATTGCAGCCGACGGCCGCGCGCGTGCGCGTGACCGCGTCGAGAATGCGCTGTCCGACGCGCTCGCCGCGCGCGAATAGCGCATCGAGCGACGCGTCCGCGCTGGCGAGGAACTGGGCCGCGTGCATGCCGTGGCCGGGGCTTTGGGTGCTGACGTTGCCGGGTTTCGGCGTGGTGACGTCGAGCGCGCAGGCTTCGAGGAAGGCCGCGCGCGCGTGCTCGACGGGAATCGCATGAATGTCGGGCATCGCGCTCAAGCCCGGCGCTGCGCAGACTGCTCAGGCAACCCCGCGCTAGCGGCTTGCTCGGCCAGCCTGCGATCGAGCAGGTCGTCGACGAGCGCCGCCGCGACATCGAGCGGCACGACCGACTGCAAACCGCGCCACGCGGCCACGCCGTTGACTTCGAGCACGAGGGGCAGCGCGGCGTCGTCGGCATTCGGGATCAGGTCAACGCCCGCGTAGTCGAGCCCGAGCGCGGCGGTTGCGCGCACTGCCGTCTGTGCGAGCGGGACCGTCAGCTCGGCGGGCTCGCAGCGCGCGCCTTGCGCGACGTTGTGAATCCAGCCCTTGCCGCCGCTGCGCCGCATCGCCGCGACCGCCTTGCCGCCGATCACCAGCACGCGCCAGTCGAAACCGGGCCGGTCGCTCGCGACGAAGCGCTGCAGATAAGCGACCTGCCGATAACGCGCAAGCGACGGCAATGGCGCGAGCAGCCCGCCGCGCGCGCCGAGCCGTTTGAGCCCGTGGCCTTGCGAGCCGAACAGCGGCTTGAGCACGACCTGGCGGCCGGCGGCCGCTTCGCGCATCAGTACGCGTTGCGCGAACGCGGCGGATTCGCCGGCCCAGGTGGCCGGTGTCGGCACGCCCGCGCGATGCAGCAGGAAGCTCGTCATCGACTTGTCGACGCTGCGCTCGATCGCGCGCGCGTCGTTGTACACCGGCACGCCCGATTCACGCAGCGCGTGCAGGATGCCGAGCCGCAGCGTCACCTGCTCGAAGCTGCCGCCGGCGATGCCGCGTACGAACACCGCGTCCGGCAGCGTGCGGCCGAAGCCCGGGATCGCGAGGCCGTGCGGCAGCCACGTGGTGTCGATGCGGCAATTCGCGAGATCGACGCAACGCGCCTCGGCGCCGCGCGCGCGGAACGCCTTTTTCAGCCGGCCGGTGTGCCAGCCGGTTTCGTCGGTCATGATCGCGATGCGCACGCCTGATGTGATCATCATCGCGCGACGGACTCGCCGCCCCACTGTTTGCGCAGCAGGCCGCCGTCGAGCCGGCCGCCATGATAGGTCGCGCCGCTTTCGAGGCTGCTGACCCACACCTCGGCGGGCGCGAACAGCGCGGGATCGATCTGATAGAAGTCGAAGTTGACGGCCGTGAAGACCTCCGCGAACGGCCGGCCGTAGTCGCGCGAATTGGCGGAGGGGAGGGTGTCGGCGAGACGTTGCGCGATCTCGTCGTGCTGGACGCTCAGGTGCACGCGGCCGCCGTACAGGATCGCGTCGTTGGTGCGGCCCATCGCCTGAATGCCGTCGGGCGCGGGCGGCGGCAGCGGCGCCGAGCCCGTCCCCGCGACGATCTCATCGAGCGGCACGCCGAGCACGTGCACCTTGTGCAGCGCAACTTCGACGACGCGGGCGACGACCTGTACCGTTCCCGCGACAGAGTGTGTCGGCGTGACGATCAGCGTCAGGTGTTCGGGCGCGAGGCCGCAATCGTGCAGCACCTTGTCGATCACGACCTGCGGCGGCAGGCGGTCCACTTCGAGCACCAGCGCGCCGCGCTCGTGGCGGTCGCGATAGCCGAGTTCGTCGAATAGCGGCTCCTTGACCGCGAGCGCGCGCGCGGGCCCCGAGCCGAGCGAAAAGAATTTCTTGCCGCCGGTCTGCTCCCTGGTCGCCGACAGGCTCCAGCCCGCGTACTGGCTGCCGAGACAGGCGAGCACCGGCGACGACGTGCTGACCTCGAGCATCGTCGGCCACAGCGGCGCGGCGTCGAAGTTCGCGCGTACCGCGACGCGGCCGAGACCGCCCATGCAGATGCGTGCGATCAGCACGCCGGCGTCGAGGCCGCCGCGCGCATCGACGCCGGCGTCGGCGATCACGGTGCCATCGCGCGTGCGCGTCAGTGCGACGCCGAGCTGTGCCGCTTGATCGACGAGCCGTGCTACGAGGCGCTCTGAAAGCGCGTTCACGCTCGGCAACGCGGCGGGCGGGGAAGTCTCAGCTGTGGGCGTGGAGGCAGGCATGGTCGGGTTCATCGCAGGTTTCGATTCGTTGGACGACGCGTTCGTGCTGCGCGTCGAGCGCGGTGAGCACCGCGTCCACCGATGCCGCTCGCGCGTGCAGCGTGCAGACCGGCTGCCCTGCGTCGATGCGGGTGCCCGGCATCGGCACGTCGCGGCATTGCGGATCGCGCAGGCAGGCGTCCGAGAACGCGGCCGGGACGCTGAACGGCCGCTGCGCGAACAGCACGCGCTGACCGGCACGCCAGCGCGGCGCGCGGGCGAGCGCGAGGCTCGCGGCCGACGGCGCGCGGCCGTGGCGGCACGCGTCGAGGTGGCAGGCGAGCAGGCCGGCCGGCCATGCATCGGGCGACGCGGTTTCGTAGAGCGCCATCGTCGACGAAGGGCGCGGGTTGATTTCGAGCACGTCGAACGAGGTGCCGTCCGACAGGAAGTCGCAGCTGTTGATGCCGATGAGGCCGGTGTTTGCGCACAGCGCGTCGAGCGCTTGCTGCACGCGCGCGATGAACGCTGGCGGCAAGTCGATCGGCCCGATCGAGCCCGCATGCACGAAGCGCAGATCGCCGATCGCGCAGGTGAATTGCTCGGCGAAACCGATCAGATGCGCGCTGCCGTGCGCGCCGATGAAAAGCGCCGACAGCGAGCGGCCCTGGCCGATGCGCTGGAAGTAGCCGTGCGCGGAGTCGGTCGTCAAATGGAACGAGTCGGCCGCCTCGATATGCGTACCGCCACAACCATCCGCCTGCTTGAACAGCCAGCCCTCGGCCGTCGCGGGCCGCTCGAACGACACAGCCGGGTGCGCAATCCGCAACGCGTCGAGCAGCGCGAAAAAACGCCGCGGCTCGCGCACGCCCGCGATCGCCTCGGCAGCGTTGCCGAGAAAGCGCGGCAAGCCGGATTCGCGGCACAACTGAGGCATCAAAGGTTCGAGCCCGCTGCCGGCGATCCAGCCAAGCAAACCCGGCAAGCGCGCGACACGCGCAAGCGCATCGACGAGCCGCGCCCGGTCGATCCCGAGCGCGCCATCACCACGGCCGATGTCGAACCATAGCTCGGCGGCCTCGCGCGTGTCGCGGTCGCCGAAGATATCGAGCGCGGCGACATGCAGGCCGGCGCGCGCCGCGGACTGCGCGAGCAAGCGCGCGGACTGCCCGACGACCGCGACCAACGGCGCATGCATGAGCGGGCGGTGCGACTTCATGACGACCGCGCTCAGCCGAGACCGGCCGCGACCGCGCGGGCCTCGTCGTAGGCTTCCGGGAAGCCCAGGTAGACCGGCTTACCACCCGTGCGCATGCGCACGAAGAGGCGATGCTCGACCTGATATTTGACGTTGCCGATCGCCAGCGCGCCGATGCCGACCGCGCCCGCGTTTGGCACGCCGTCGATCGGCTTGCCGTCGTTCATGACGTTCACGCCGGCGATCCCTTCGGGCGGCACCGCGTTGACGTCGGCGGCGACGAGCAGGCGCTTCGCATGCACGAGGTCGTCCCTGCCGACCACCTGCGCGCCCGCGACGGCGGTGGCGAGCACGATTTCCGCGTCGGCGAGCGCGCCGCGCAGTTCGTCGGGCGTCGTGGCGCTGATGCCGTTCGTGAAGATGCCGAAGCGCTCGTTGACTTCGGCCGAGGCCCCGAGCGCGCGATTGCGGTCGTGGTGGCTCGCGATCGTCACGTCGGCGCCGCGCGACGCGGCGATCGCCGCCGCGATGCGCCCGACCGCGCCCGTTCCGCCGAGAATCAGCACGCGCTTGCCGCCCAGCTCCACGCCGTGCTGTTTGCCCAGATGCCGCTCGACCAGCGCGACGAGCGCGGCCGCGGTCGTGTACGAACCGCTCGGATCGGCGAACACCGAGACCTCGAACGGCGGGACCATCGCGCGGCGCGCGGTGTCGAGCATGTCGGCGGCCTGCATCACGTCCCGTCCGCCGATGAAGATGCCGGTGCGCGACACCCCTTTCGGGCCGCGCGAGAAGATCGCGTCCTGCGTCAGATTCGCGACCATGCCCGCTTCGACGTTGCAATACGGCACGATGACCTGATAGCCGGCGTCGGCGGCCATGTTGACGTCGAACGGACTCATCTGTGGCGTGGCCGTGAACATGTGCAGGATGTAGGGCCTTTCAAGGGTTTCTGACATGGCGGGGCTCGTTTTAGTGGCAATCTCGGGGACGGCGCAAGGCAAGGCCGCGCCGCGCGTGGCAGTGCCTTATGTAAGCGGCGGCCTGAGCGGTGCAGCGCATCATGCGGCGTCGATGTGCGGCGCGCGCGCCTCGGCGCCGCTGATCGCCGCGCCGCTATTACGGCCCGCGACGACGCTGCATTCGATATGCGGCAGCGCGCTCGCGACGGCGCGCGCGGTCGCGAGCGCGCGGTCGGCCTCGCGCGCGCTCGCGAGCACCGCGAAGCCAGTCGGGCCCCACGAGGTCTGGCCGATGCCGGCGGTGCGTTCGGCGGCGACCGCGCGCAGTACATGCTCGACGTCGGGACTCGCGAACACGCCGCCTTGCGCGCTCGCGAAATATTCGCCGATGGTCTGCTGCAGCTCGGTGAGGCCGTGCGCGAACGGCGCGAAGTTATGTTCGGCGGCGCCGGGCAGGATCTGCATCAGCACCAGATGGCACAGATGCGCGGCGAGCCGCTGCGGAAACGGCGCGAGCGATGCGAGCGCGCTGCGTTCCTCGGTACCGTGCAAGCCCTCGCGGCTGTTGTCGCTGACGAGCAGCACGCGCCACGGCTGCGGAAAAGGCTGGCGCGACAGCAGCGGCGGCATGCTCTGGCGCAGATCGCCGGGCGGGCCGCCATCGAGCAGCAGGCCGCCGCACTCGAAGCCGAGTATGCCGATGCCGGAGCGGGCGCCGCGCCCGAGCAGACTCGCGAGCTCGGCGCTCCGCGCCGGCTGGCCGACGAGGCGCGCGAACGCGGTGCCGACCGCCAGCGCCAGCTGCGTGCCGGAGCCGAGGCCGGTGTGCGCGCGCGGCGCCTCCAGCACGTCGATCGCGAGTGTCGCCGGCCCATAGGCAGCCTGCAGCCGCGCGAGACTCAGCGCGATGCGCTCGCGCTCGGCCTCGCTGACCACGCCGCCGATCTGCTCGCGTTCGGCGAGCCGCGCTTCGATCCGCGTGCCGTGCGTATCGATGACGAGCCCCAGGCTGCCGAACGCACGCCCGAGCGACGCGTTCGGATCGAGAAAGCCCAGATGCAGCCGCGCGGGCGCATCGATCGTGATGGGGGCGCGTGGCGGCAGGCGGCGGAGCTGAAGCGGCATCTCGAGTGTCCTCAGGTGTCCTTGCGGGTGCGCAAGACCGGGTTCGGCCGCGGGGCGTCCGCAACGCGTCGCGGGTTCCAGCGATAAGTGCACCCGGCGACGTTAAGCGAAACCCGTACCAGGCATGCGCAACGGCCGCCGCCGCGGGTTCGGCCCATTGGAACCTCTAAACGGGCACGCCGCGCCCCACGCGGTTTCGCCACCGCATGGACGCTGTGTGACGCCGAAGGCGCACTGTGTCACGCGCTGTTTCATCCGGCGACAGGAACGCGTGTCAACTGCCTTGCGCGGGTTTGGGCGCGTCGTACTTGATATAGCGGAAGCGCTGATCGTCGGCGGGCGTGCCTTCGAGCGGGCCGTCCTCGAGGCCGGGCTGCCAGTGGACCACCGATTCGATCTTCGTCGCGAGCGCGAAGTCCTTGTCGGTGATGCCCTTGGCGCTGTGCGTCTTCAGCTTCACGGTCACGAAGGCGTACGAGACCGTCAGATCGGGGTGGTGCCAGGCGGCTTCCGCGAGGTGGCCGACGGTGTTGACCACCATCAGCGTTCCCTTCCAGCCCTCGGTGCGGTATTTGCGCCGCAGCCAGCCATCTTCCAGATACCAGTGCTGCAGCGGGCCGACGAGGCGCTGCTGGATCTCTTCGTCGGTATAGACGTGCTCGGTGTTTGCCATGGCTGTTGCTCCTCGAATGCGCGAATCGATCGCCGAACGAAGCATCGTTGCAAGTGACAGGCCCGTGCCGCGGCGTGTGATTCGCAAAGGACACGATTCGTATCACGCAAGTGACACAGTATGTGCCGCATCGCGTGACGCAGGCCCTTCAGCTTACCGCCATGCAAGCATCGGCGTGCAACGCCCGTGTGCCGCGACACGTCGCGCGTGCCGAGTCGCCGGGGCAGCGCAGCCAATAGCAGCAAACGTTGCCGCTATTCCGGCATGGAATATGCGTCGGCCGTTCATGCGTCGCGAAGCCCGACATCGAATCGGGATAGCGCGTTAATCGTTACCTGCACTCGAGAAGGCGCGCACGATGCGATGAGGTAGCGTGGGTCATTCGTGAGTTGAACAGCAGGACAATTCTGGAGGAGACATGAACTTACGCACTGTAGTTCTTGGGCTCGCGATCCTCGCATCCGCAGCCTTTGGCTCTCTGGCTGCGCAGGCCGATTCGCAGCTCGACGGGCTGATGAAAAATCCAGCCAACTGGGCGACCCAGGCGGGCGATTATGCGAATCACCGCTACAGCCCGCTCAAGCAGATCAACGAGAACAACGTCGGCAAACTGCAGGTCGCATGGACCATGTCGACCGGGGTGCTACGCGGCCATGAAGGCGCGCCGCTCGTGATCGGCGACACGATGTATGTCCACTCCCCGTTTCCGAACAAGGTCATTGCGGTCAACCTGAAGGATCAGACGTTCCTTTGGCAGTATCAGCCGAAACAGGACGAGCAGGTCGTCTCCGTGATGTGCTGCGACACCGTCAATCGCGGTCTCGCGTACGGCGACGGCAAGATCTTCCTGCAGCAGGCCGACACCAAGCTCGTCGCGCTGAACGCGAAGACGGGCGACGTGGTGTGGACCGCGCAGAACGGCAATCCGAAAGCCGGCGAAACCAACACCAATGCGCCGCACGTATTCGGCGACAAGGTGCTGACCGGGATCTCGGGCGGCGAGTTCGGCGTGCGCGGGCGTCTGATCGCGTACGACATCAAGACCGGCAAACCGGCCTGGACCGCGTACAGCACGGGCCCCGACAACGATATGCTGCTCGACCCGCAAAAGACGATGACGTACTCCAACGGCCAGATGGTGCCGGTGGGCGCGGATTCGTCGCTGAAGTCATGGAAGGGCGATCAGTGGAAGCTCGGCGGCGGCACCACGTGGGGCTGGTATGCGTGGGATCCGAAACTCAACCTTGTGTACTACGGTACCGGCAATCCGGGCACATGGAACCCGACGCAACGTCCGGGCGACAACAAATGGTCGATGTCGATCTTCGCGCGCGACCTGAATACCGGCATGGCCAAATGGGTCTACCAGATGACGCCGCACGACGAATGGGACTATGACGGCGTCAACGAAATGATCCTGTCCGATCTGACGATCAACGGCAAGCAGGTGCCCGCGATCGTGCACTTCGACCGGAACGGCTTCGGCTATACGCTCAATCGCGTAACCGGACAGCTGCTGGTCGCGCAGAAGTACGACCCGGCGGTGAACTGGGCCGACCGTGTCGACCTGCAAAGCGGCCTGCCGATTCGCAACGCGGCGTACTCGACGCAGGCGGCCGGCTCCGATCACAACGTGAAGGGCATCTGCCCGGCGGCACTCGGTTCGAAGGACCAGCAACCGGCGGCATACGATCCGAACTCGCACCTGTTCCTCGTGCCGACCAACCACGTCTGTATGGACTACGAGCCGTTCGATGTCGACTACGTGTCGGGACAGCCGTATGTCGGCGCCACGCTGTCGATGTATCCGGGCCCGAACGAGGGCAACGCGATGGGCAACTTCATCGCGTGGGATGCGAGCAAGGGCAAGATCGTCTACTCGAAGCCGGAGAGGTTCTCGGTGTGGTCGGGTGTGCTGGCGACCGGGGGCGGCATCGCGTTCTACGGCACGCTGGAAGGCTACCTGAAGGCGGTGCGTATCAAGGACGGCAAGGAACTGTGGCGCTTCAAGACGCCGTCGGGAATCATCGGCAACGTCTTCACGTATGAGTATCAGGGCAAGCAGTACGTCGGCGTGTATTCGGGCATCGGCGGCTGGGCCGGCATCGGCATGGCGGCAGGTCTGGAGAAGCCGACCGAAGGTCTGGGTGCGGTCGGCGGCTACAAAGATCTCGCGAAGTACACCGCGCTCGGCGGCACGCTGTTCGTGTTCGCGATTCCTGGCGAAAAGAGCTGAACGAACGGCTGAAATGAAAGGCTGAACCAGCGGGGCGGCTTGAACAGGCATGGCCGCCCCGTCAGCCTCGCGCCAAGCATTGAATCACCCCCAGATCGCGCCCGTTGGTGGATGCGTCGATGAAACGCATCGGGGCGCGGCTTATTCCCAGATGGAGACATGTGCATGAAAGGCCGATCTATCCTGTTGCTCACGGTGTTGCCCGCAGCGCTCGTCGTGCTGCCCGTCGGATACGCGCAGAACAATCCTTCGATTGCGCAGGTCGCGTACAAGGTGGTCGACGGCACCAAGGTGGACAGTAATACGCTGCAGGGCTGGAAGACGTGGCGCGCGCTCGCTTGCGAACGCTGCCACGGCGCGCAGCAGCAGGGCATGGTCGGGCCGTCGCTGATCGACGCGTTCAAGACGCTGGACAAGACCGAGTTTCATCGCACGGTGTTCGGCGGCCGGGTGGACAAGGGCATGCCCGATTTCAGCACGAGCCAGATGATGCAGAAGAACTGGGAAAACCTCTACGCGTACCTGAAAGGGCGCTCCGATGGACAGATCAAGCCGGGCGATCTGAAGGCCATCGACGCCAAATAACGCCGTGCCGTCATTCTTCCGGAGGCTCACGATGCGTGATAAGAGAAGCATGTCCGTGCATGTCAGCGTGATCGCGGCCGCGTTGTGCGGCGCGGCGCTCGCGAGCGCCGCGGTCCGGGCGGACGGCCCCGCGCTGCCGAATAACGACGGCGCGGACGGCGTGCTCAGGGTGTGCGCGGACCCGAACAACATGCCGTTGTCGAACGACAAGGGCGAGGGCTACGAGAACCGCATCGCGGCCCAGATGGCGAGCGACTTCGGCTACAAGCTCGAATACACGTACTTTCCGCAGCGCATGGGCTTCGTGCGCCACACGCTGCGCGAGAAGGAGGACGGCAGCGAGCGCTATCGCTGCGACCTGATCATCGGCGTGCCGAAGGGCTATGACATGACGTCGACGACGCAGCCGTATCTGCGCTCGACCTACGCAATGGTGCTGCCGAACCGCCCCGAGTTCGCGAGCATCAAGACGCCCGACGACCTGCTGAAGCTGCCGCCCGATCAACTGCACAAGCTGCGCTTCGGCATCTTTTCGCAAACCCCCGCGGTGGACTGGCTGCTCGGCCACAACCTGATCGACCAGGCGGTGTCGTACCAGGTGCAAAGCGGCGATCCGGCCGTGTACCCGGGCCAGATGATCGAACACGACCTGCGCGCAGGCAAGGTCGACGTGGTGTTCCTATGGGGGCCGATTGCCGGCTACTTCGCGAAGCGCGCCGGTGATTCGGTCAGACTCGTGCCGTTCCCGCCGGGGCCGGGCATCCGCTTCGACTACACGATTTCAATGGGCGTGCGCTACGGCGAGAAGGACTGGAAGGACAAGGTGGATCAATGGATCGGCGCGAATCACGACAAGATCGACAGCATCCTCGCGACCTACCAGGTGCCGATGCTCAAACCGGTCGACGCGCCGGCGGGCAAGCCTGGCGACGCGTCGCCATGACGCGCGCGGGCGGCGCCTGGCTGCGCGCGGCACGCGCCGCGCTGATGGGGACGCTGTGTGTGCTGTGCCTCGCGCCAGCCGTCGCGCGTGCGGCGAGTCCGGCGTCGGCGCAGGGCGGCGACGAGATCACGCCGGCCGAGCGGCTGATTTTTCTGACCGATCATCTGCACGGCGTCGCCGCGCAGACCGAACTCGACTATGCGCTGATCGATTCCGGGCAGCCGTCTCGCAGCGCCGATGTCGTCAAGGTGCTGGTGCTGAGCGAGAACAACGCGAAAGGCGACGCACAGGTGTCCGACCATAGCGGCAGCGTGAACCTGCCGATCGGCGGCCTGCAGTGCAATCCGGCAATCATTTATTTTCTCGAACACGACATCGCGGAGATGCAGGGTCTCACCGGCGGGCAGCGCCGCTATTTTCAGCAGCGTCTGCGTCTCGCGCTCGCCGCGGGGCCGCAGATCGAGAGCGTGCCGAGCGAGGTCGGCGGCAAGCCGGTCAGCGCGCGGCGCATCGTCGTGCGGCCTTATCTGAACGATCCGAACGCGGAGCGCTTCGCACAATACACGGGCAAGCGCTACACGTTCCTGCTCGCCGACGGCGTGCCGGGCCAGGTCGTGCAGATCCGCACCGACGTGCCGGGCCCCAACAACGACTTTGCGCATCCGGCGCATACGGAGTCGTTGAGCTTTCAATCGGCACTGAACAAGTTGCCCTCGGGCAAGGCGCCGGCGAAACCGTCATCGAATGCGCCGCGAGCGAGTCGCTGAATCAAATGCAGAACGCGAGTTTCGCGACGAACCGGGTCAAGCTGAATTTCGTTCGCACGCTGACCCTGCGGCAGTTGCAGATTTTCGTCGTCGCGAGCCGCTATACGAGTTTCGCGCGCGCGGCCGAGGAGCTGCATCTGACGCAGCCGGCGGTGTCGATGCAGATTCATCAGCTCGAAGAGGCGGTCGGGCTGCGGCTGTTCGAGCGCATCGCGCGCAAGCTCACGCTGACCGAAGCGGGCGAGGTGCTGACCCATCACGCGAGCCGCATTCTCGGCGAAATCAAGGACACCGAAGACGCGATGATGTCGCTGAAGCAGGCCGACAGCGGCTCGATCAACGTGGGCATCGTCAGTTCGGCGACCTACTTCGCGCCGAAACTGCTGGCGATGTACTCGCATCTATACCCGAAGGTCGACGTGCACTTCTCGGTCGGCAATCGCGACGCGTTGCTGCGTCTGTTGCAGGACAACGCGATCGATCTCGCGATCATGGGCCGCCCGCCGCCCGAACTCGATACGACGGCCGAGCCGCTCGCGAGTCATCCTCAGGTGGTGATCGCGCCGCTCGATCATCCGCTGTGCGGCGCGCGCCGGTTCGATCTGCAGGAGTTGCGCCGCGACACCTTCCTGCTGCGCGAGCCGGGCTCGGGTACGCGCATGGCCGCCGAGGCGATGTTCCGGCAGCATCTGTTCACACCCGCGAAAACCGTCACGCTCGGCAGCAACGAAACGATCAAGCAGGCGGTGATGGCGGGCATGGGCGTGAGTCTGATCTCGCTGCATACGTTGCAGCTGGAGTTGCGCACCGGCGAGATCGCGCTGCTCGACGTGAACGGCACGCCGATCGAACGCGCGTGGCAGGTCGTGCATCTGCGCACGAAGCAGCTTTCGCCGACCAGCATGATGTTCCGGCAGTTTCTGCTCGACCATGCGGCGGTGCATCTGGAGCAGGAATATGCGCAGTTTGCAGGGGTGTTTGCGAAACCGCCGGTCGGCGCGAAGCGGTAGCGTCATGCGCTCGTCGGCTTGCTGGTGAACGACGCGTCCCAGGCGGCGTCGATGGCACAGTCTGTACCCGGCTGTCGTGACAGGCTGCCAACTTTTCGCATTCGATTTAACTCTTGGGTCCCGTGCTCACGATCGGCATAAACCATGCTTGAACGGAAGGCTGGCGAGCCTTGAAGCGCGTCGACGTTCGAGCGTCGTGCAAATAAACGCCAGCCACCACGGAAGGGGATCGCAGCGATGGTTTCCGGCGAGCAGCTTCAGGACTGGCGTTCTCACGCCCAGCGGATCGAAAACGAAGTCGCGAGAGTCGTCGTCGGTCAGCAGCAAACGCTGAGGCTCATCAACGTCGCGTTGTTCGCACGCGGCCACGTGCTGCTCGAAGGCGGCGTCGGGGTCGGCAAGACGACCGTGTTGCGGGCGTTCGCGCGCGTGGTTGGCGGCGATTTCGAGCGCGTCGAAGGGACGATCGATCTGATGCCGGGCGACCTCGTCTATCACACCTACGTCGATGCCGACGGCAAGCCGCGCATCGAACCGGGCCCGCTGCTGCGCCACGGCGAGCAGCTGACCACCTTCTTCTTCAACGAGATCAATCGCGCGCGTCCGCAGGTGCAATCGCTGCTGTTGCGCGCGATGGCCGAACGTTCCGTATGGGCGTTCGACCGCGAGCACCGCTTTCCGCACATGACCGTATACGCCGACCGCAACAAGGTCGAGAAGGAAGAGACCTTCGAGCTCGCGTCGGCGGCGCGCGACCGCTTCCTGTTCGAGCTGAACATGCCGACGCCGACCGACGAGGAGGCGCGGCGCAGCCTCGTCTTCGACACGAGGTTCCACGACGTCGACGGCCTGCTCGCGCAGCTGACTCCGTCGATCGTGCCGTGGGAGCAGTTGAACCGGATCGGCGCGGCGATCCAGCAGGGCGTGCAGGCGAGCGAGACGATCGAGCGCTACGTGCATGACATCTGGCAGGCGACGGAAACGCCGGCGCGCTTCGGCATCGCGCTCGACGGCGTCGACATGGAGCAGCTGATCCTCGCGGGCGCAAGTCCGCGCGGCATGAGCGCGCTGCTGCGGGCCGCGCGCGTGGTCGCGTGGCTCGCGGGACGCACGCATCTGCTTCCGGAGGACATTCACGAAGTGCTGCTGCCGGCGCTGGGGCATCGGGTGTTCTTCACGCCGATCTACGAGCTGCGCCGCCAGGAGCTGGCCGAGGCGCTGATCGCGCGGATCGTCGCGAACGTCGCCGTGCCTCGCTGACCGCCGGCGCGTGCACCACGATGAACGACACCGCGGAATTCCACTACCGTCTGCCGATGCGCGCGGCCGGCGCGCGGCCCGGCTCGCATCCGGGCTCGAGCTTCGGCTCGGGTCAGCAGTTCGCGATGCACGGCCGGTTGTTCGACTACCCGGACCCGCGCCGGCTCGATCTGCGCGCGAGCTTGCGCGCGGCGCGCGACGAGTGGCTCGTGCGCGTGCATTTGCAGCGCGTCGCGGTGCCGGTGTTCGTGATCGTCGACGTATCGGCGTCAATGCGGTTCGGCAGCCGTAAAACGAAGCTGGAGGTCGCCGCCGATTTCGTCGAAGCGCTCGGCCATAGCGCGTTCCGGGTCGGCGACCGGCTCGGCATGCTGGCCTTCGATGGCGGCGAACGCGACGATCTGTTCATGCCGGCGCGCACGGGGCGTGGCACCGGCTCGCTGCTCGCGAGCATGCTGCGCGAACGCGCTGGTGAAACGGCTGTTCGTCAGGCGAATGGTCAGGCAGAACGTCAGGCAGAACTTCAGGCCGGACGCGCGGCCGTCGAAGGATTGCGGCGTTGCGCGATCCGTATCGCTGGACGCCAGGCGCTCGTGTTCGTCGTGTCCGATTTCCACTGGCCGCTCGCGCGACTGTCGTCGGTACTCGACATGCTGGTGCATGCGTGCGTGGTGCCGATGGTCGTGTGGGACGCGGCCGAGATCACGCCGCCGCACCACGCGTCGCTGCTGGCCGTCAACGATGCCGAGTCCGGCGAGGAGCGTCGCGTGTGGCTTTCCCGCGATGTGCGCGAGCGCTGGCGCGAAGGCGTCGTGCGCCGTCGGGACGAACTCGCCGCGGGGTTTGGCGCGCGCGGCATCCGGCCGTTCTATGTCGAAGGCGCGTTCGATCCGGAAGCGATGTCGCGTTACTTTCTGGAGATGACGGTATGAGCGCGCGCGGTGTGCGCGGTGGCGGCGCTCGTCGGGCGGCGCTGCATATGCTGATCGCGTCGCTTTGCGGCGCCGCGAGCGCGACGGCCAGCGCCGCCGTGGTGACCGCGCTCGTTCAGGAGCCGCGCGCGTTCGGCTATGTGCTCGGCGATGTGCTGACGCAGCGCGTGCTGCTGGAGGCCAACGATCGGGACATCGGCGCGGTCACGCCGCCTTCGGTCGGACGCACGGGCGTGTGGCTCGAACGCCGGCCCGTGACGCTCGAAACCGATGCCAACGGCCGCAAGTGGATGGTGATCGCGTATCAGGTCGTCAACGCGCCGCAGACGCTCACGCAGATCACGTTGCCCGCGTTGACGTTGACGTCGGCGGCGGGCACGCAATTGCAGGTCGCCGAATGGCCGGCGAGCATCGGACCGTTGACGCCGCAAACCGCGTTCGCCGCAGGGGACTTGCAGCCGCTGCGGCCCGATCGTCAGGCACCCATGCTGGGCACGGCCGGCTGGCGTCGGCAGATCGCGTGGGCGCTCGGTCTGCTGCTCGCGACCCTGCTCGCGTGGGCGAGCTGGTGGTGGGCGCGCAACCGACGCGAGGAGGCACGGCTGCCGTTCGCGCGTGCATGGCGGCAGATGCAGCGGCTGCCGGAGGCGCCCGCTGCTTCATCGAACGATGCGTGGGTCTGCCTGCATCGCGCACTGAACGAAACCGCCGGCCAGGTCGTGCATGCGGCTTCGCTATCCGCGTTGCTCGCGCGCGCGCCCTATCTGCAACCGCTGCGCGCGCAGCTCGAACGTTTCTATCTGGCGTCGTCCGAGCGCTTTTTCACACCGGCGCCGAAGGCCGTCGGGAATCCCGGCGAGCTGTCGTTGCACGCGCTGTGCCGTGCGTTGTATCGGGCGGAGAGGCGCCATCAGCGATGACCATGAGGCTCGATTTCGCCCTGCCGTGGATGCTGGTGCTGCTGCCGCTCGCCGCGCTGCCGCTGCTGCGGCGACGCAGCGACACGCTGGTGTTTTCGAGCGTCGCGTGGCTGCCCGCCGACGATCTCGGGCGCGTGGCCGGCTGGCTCGTACGCGGCGGCGCGGCACTGGCGATCGCCGCGATCGTCGTCGGGCTGGCGGGGCCGGGGCGCTCGCAGTTGCAGGTGCTGCGCACCGGCAGCGGCGCGCAGATCCTGATCCTGATGGACCGCAGCGCGAGCATGGACGAGCCGATGGGCAGCAAGGGCGTCGAGGCGCCGCGCGGCGACTCCAAGAACCACGTGGCGCGCGCCGCGTTGACGCGCTTCGTCGAGCAGCGGCCCAACGACCGGCTCGCGTTCATGATGTTCGGCACCAACCCCGTGCTGGCGATGCCGTTCACGTACAACCATCGCGTGATCGAGGCCGCTGTCGCGGCGACGGCGATTGGCCGTGGCATGCCGGACACCGAGCTCGATCGCGGCATGCTCGCGGCGATCGCGCAGTTCGACGGGCGCTTGTCGTCGGGCCGCCGCGCGATCGTGCTGGTCTCCGATGGCGGCGCGTTGCTCGACGAAACGATGCAACGGCGCATCGAGGCGGGACTGCGACGCAACCAGATCGCCCTGTACTTCATCTACTTGCGCAGCAGCGTCTTCAGTCCCGATCTGAACGCGACGCAGCCCGTCAGCGGAACCTCGGCCGAAGCGCAGCTGCATCGCTTCTTTCTGACGCTCAGGACACCGTATAGGCTGTTTCAGGCCGAAGACCCGAAGGCGATGATGGCGGCGATCGCGGAGATCAACCGGCAGCAGAACGCGACGACGACGTTCGTCGAGCATCTGCCTCGCCAGGACCTGAGTCTGTACTGTTTCGCGCTCGCGCTGTTCTGTTCGGCGCTGCTGGTGCTGCTGCACCAGTTGCAGGTCAGGAGCTGGGCATGAAGCGCACGCTGATCCATACGCTGTTCGGCACCGTGGCGATCTGTTGCGCCGCGTGGGCCGCGTATGGCTTCGTTGGTCTGCAGCACGCGGAGCGCGTCGATCAGGCCATTCTCGCGACGAACGCCGCTTCGCGCGACCAGGCTGCCGGCGACGACGCGCGCGAGGTCCAACTGGCCCGCGCGATAGCGCTGTCGAAGGCGGGCGCGTATGACGCGGCGGCGCGGCTCTATAACGGTCTGATCCCCGAGGGCAGCCCGCCTGACGAAGTCGGCCGCGCGGCGCTGTTCGATCTCGGCAACCTGTACCTGCGCGAAGGCAGCGGCGACACGGCGCAGACGGTCAGGTCTCTCGCGATGATCGGTGAGGCCAAGGCGCGCTACCGTCTCGCGCTGCGCGCGGCGCCCGACGATTGGGACGCGCGCTACAACCTCGAGCGCGCGCTGTGGCTTGCGCCGGAAACGCCGTCCGCGCTCGCCGGGCCGGATGTGAAAGAGCAGCACAACGTCAGGCTGCGTGACCCGCAGAGCCAGGACTTGCCATGAGCGGCGTCTCGCGCGAGCGCGGCTTCGCAAGATGGCGTCACGCGTTGACGCCGCTCGCGCTCGTCGCATTGATTGCGGCGGTTGCGATGCCGGACGTCACTTTGCCGCGCAACACGTTTAACTACATCGTGACGTTCGATATCACGCAAAGCATGGACGTCGAGGACGTGGTGCTCGACGGCGCTCCGGTCAGCCGGCTCAAATTCGCGCAGGCCGCGATGCGCGACGCGCTCGGGCGCTTGCCGTGCGGCTCGAAGGTCGGCTGGAGCGTGTTCACGGGGCAGCGGGTGTTGCTGCTGATGGCGCCGGTCGAAGTCTGTGGCAACTACGACGCGCTGCTGGTGTCGCTCGATGGCATCGACGGGCGCATGCGCTGGACCAACTGGAGCCGCATTGCCGAGGGCGGTGTGTATTCGGCCGTGCGGGTCGCGCAGGAGGTCGGCGGCGGCGCGGCTATCGCGTTCGTCACCGATGGTCAGGAGGCGCCGCCGGTATCGGCGTCGCGCCCGCTGATGGAGGGCATCAATGCCGCGCGAATCAGGGGCTGGCTGATCGGCGTCGGCGGCGACCAGCCAGCGGCCATTCCGAAGACCGACGCCGACGGTAACCGGATCGGCTACTGGCAGGCCGACGACGTGATCCAGGCGCCGCCGACGCCAGGCTCCGGTGTCGAGGCGCAAACGCACGAGGAGTTGTCCGAATTGCGCGGCGAGTACCTTGCGTCGGTGGCGGGGCAGACTGGCCTCGACTACCGGCGCCTGCTGAACGTGACGTCGTTCGGCGATGCGCTGCTCGATGCGCGCTTCGCTCGCCGCGAACCGGTGCCGACCGATCGGCGCTGGTGTCCAGCGCTGCTCGCGTTGCTGCTGCTCGTCGCGCGCTTCATGCCGGATGCCGTTCTCGCATGGCCGCGCGCCTGGCGAAAGCGCATTCGAACGATCGTTTTGCAGATCGCGCCGGCATTCAATGGCCGGCCGACACGAGTCGACTGACTCACGCGAGCGCGAACGTTGACGCTGCAACGGTTGAAGGTGCAGGTATCCAGGAATCATTCTCAATCGTTCCACTTCGACGTCGACTCCAGCGCTGAGTCGCGAAGGCGCATGCGCTCGCCGCACACGCGAGATACCTCACACTTTGACCTACCAGTACGCCAATGACTGACTACAATGTCTGAGTGCAAGCGACGCTGCAAGGCGCTCGGTTCGACGGGAGCGCCGTGTCATGTGACATTTCAATTCCTTCACTGGAGGCATGCGATGACGTGCCAAAACGAGAGGATTGTCGGAGCGGTACTCGTCCTGATGAGCGGCTACGCGTTTGCGGGCGGCCCCTTCGGCGATGTGCCGCAAGCGATGATGGTCGCCAACATCGTCGCGTCGCCCGTCGAAGTCGTGCCGCCGATTCCCGAGCCTCGGCACTACTTCGAGCAGCAGCGCTACGCGATGGAGTATCACGGGGATCAGGGCAAGCCGTTCTTCGCGCAAATGGAGAATTACTATAGTGTGGACGTGACGCGCGATGTCCAGCTCGGCACTGCGAAGGCATTGGTGTCGTCCGGACCGGAGTTCGCACCGGTGTCCGAACCGGGCGCAAAACCTGCCGCGCAAAATGCTTCGAATCCTCTGCATCTGGGTCCATCTACCGCGCCGCAATTGTCTATCGTTCAGATGAACAGTTCAGTGTTGTCGATAGGCGCGTCGCCGCAGCGACGCTTGTCCTTGACGATCGACGACTGGGTGTTCTCCGGCACCGCGCGCGTCGCGGTTCTGCATTCTCACGATACGGGCGCGACGCTGATCGTCAAACGTCGCTACTGAGTGATGTCGGAGGGCCGCGCATTTCGCGTCGACGAGTCACGTCGACGAGTCACGTCGACGAGTCACGTCGACGAGTCACGTCGACGAAAAGCGCTCGCGATACACCTGCGGCGCCACGCGCAGCTGACGCACGAAGCTGCATCGCATCGTTTCCTCGCTGCCGAATCCACACCGCGCCGCGATTCGTTTGATCGACCAGGATGTCTCGCTGAGCAAGCGCTGTGCCGCTTCGATGCGCAACTGCTCGACCGCGCGGGCCGGCGTGCGGCCCGTTTGCGCCTTGTAGTGGCGCATGAAGCTGCGCTCGCTCATATGAAGCCGTCGCGCGAGCGCGGGGACCGACAGGTCGGATGCGAGATGCGACGTCATCCATGTATGCAATTCGCCGAAACGGTCGTCGGCATGTTGCAGCGACAGCGTCGCGCTGAACTGCGACTGACCCCCCGGCCGCTTCAGAAACACGACGAGCTCGCGCGCGACATCGAGCGCCAACGCGCGCCCGTGATCCTCTTCGAGCATGGCCAGCGCGAGGTCGATGCCGGCGGTGACGCCCGCCGATGTCCAGATAGCCCCGTCGCGAATAAAGATTGGATCGGCTTCGACGCGCAGTTGCGGATACGCCTGCGCGAGTTCGTCGCAACGCCCCCAATGCGTGGCGACGCGGCGGCCGTCGAGCAGTCCCGCCTCGGCGAGCAGGAACGCGCCCGAGCAGACCGAGGCAACGCGTCTGCAATGCGGCGCATGGCGCTGCGTCCAGCGGATCAGACGCTGATCGGCCGATGCCTGACGAATCCCCCAGCCGCCCGGAACGATCAGCGTATCGACCGGCGCTTTCACCGAGCGCAGCGAACCGGCGAGTACCGCAAGTCCCGACGACGACGTGACGGGCCCGGCTTCGGCTGCCACGACGCGGGGTGAGTAGAGTTCGTCGAGCCCACGCTGCGCGACGAGTTCATTGGCGGACGCAAATACCTGCAGCGGACCGCTGACGTCGAGCAGTTGCATGTTGGGGAAGGCGAGCAGCACGATCGAGGGGGGAGCGCTGAACATATCGTGTGTAACAGGGGCTGTAAGAGGGAGCGCGCGCGTGGCAGAAAAACTGGGGTTAATGGCAGTCTTGCCAAAGCCTACGCGCATAGAATCAGTCCGTCCACCTGGAAGACGCGGCGGATCACGTGTTTCGATTTCTCCCTGAATAAGGTATCCATATGAACCTGCAAATCGGTTTTCTGGTGTTTCCGAAAGTACAGCAACTCGATCTGACTGGCCCGCACGACGTACTTGCATCGTTGCCGGGCGCCACGATGCATCTGATCTGGAAGACACGGGAGCCCGTGGTGTCGAGTAACGGGCTCGTGCTGACGCCGAGCACGACCTACGAAAGCTGCCCGCCGCTCGACGTGATCTGTGTGCCAGGCGGAAGCGGCGTGACCGACCTGTTGCAAGACGAGCAAACGATCGACTTCGTTTGCCGACAGGCCGCGAGCGCGCGCTACGTGACGTCGGTCTGCACCGGCGCGTTGCTGCTTGGCGCGGCCGGCTTGCTGCGCGGGCGGCGCGCGACGACTCACTGGGCGTTTCACTCGCTGCTTGAACCGCTCGGCGCGATACCGACACATGCGCGTGTGGTCCGCGATGGCAATCTGATTACCGGCGGCGGCGTGACGGCGGGCATCGATTTCGGGTTGACCGTCGCGGCCGAACTGGCGGGCGTAGAAGAGGCGCAGGCGATCCAGCTCGAACTCGAATACGCGCCAGCCCCGCCGTTCGACGCGGGCGATCCGGCGTTGGCGCCGCAAGCGGTGGTGGAACTGGTCCGGCGACGGTCGGCGGAAGGCCTGGCCGCGCGGCGCCGGGTGGTGATGGAGATCGCGCAGAGAAGCTAAGTCTTGCATGCGGATACGGCCATTCCATTAAACTGTGTGGCTCTACCCGTTTCCGCGAGTCGGATCGATGCGATGAAGTACGGCGAATTTTCCCGGGGGCACTCCCCATGCGCGTAGGCAAGCCCGTCAAGGCACTGCCGCAGCCGTCATGCGACTACTGCGGCAACCGTGCGTTGCTCGCGCGTTACGGCGACGAGTCCTACCCCTATCGCAGCGATCAAGGGCCGCTGTGGATCTGCACCGCATGTCAGGCGTGGATCGGCGTTTATTCGCGCAGCAAACACAACCTGCCGCTCGGCCGCCTCGCCGACGCAACGTTGCGCGAGTCGAAGAGCAAGCTGCACGATGCGCTCGAACCGCTCGTTGCCGGGAAGGTGCGCCGCGATGGTGTCAACGCGTTCGAAGCCCGCGCGAAAGCGATCCGGTGGATCGCGACCGAGCTTGGCTTCGATCCGGTTCCGGCGAGCATTCACGCGTTCACGCCCGAGCAGTGCGAACAGGCGCTGCGTTATGTCGAGGCCTTTGTCGAGGCTCGGCGTGCGAGATAGCGCAATAGCCCCAAACCGCTAGCTCCCTTTCATTCCTCCAATATCACCCCGCCATACCGCCTTCCCCGCGCCGCTTCAGCCCCACCAGATTGGCAGTTCTCGTGCGATGCGGCCCGGCAGTCGGACCGCACCTGCGTTCGGGTGCATATTTCCGGTTGCGTCCGCGGCTATCGTGAACTACAAATCTAAAGTTATGCGCTGGCTCGATTTTTGGCGGGCCGGGCTTCCGTTCAGAACCGTTCGAACGACAGGGAGAGTGCCGTCATGAGAATGCGCCCCGATCCTACCTTTCATGCATCGCCGAAGCTCGCGATGGATGCGCCGGCGGAAGAATACGCGTACACGGTGCTGCTAAGTCCGGACTCCTCGCAGCCCGACGCGCTCGCCGTGATCGACGTGAAGCCCGGTTCGCCGACTTATAGCCAGGTGGTCCACACGGTGCCGGTGCCGAACAAGGGCGACGAATTCCATCACTTCGGCTGGAACGCGTGTTCGTCCGCGTTGTCGCCGTTGACAGGCCACGCGTTTCTGGAACGTCGCTATCTGATCATTCCGGGCATGCGCTCGTCGCGCATCTATATCGTCGATACGAAGCCGCATCCGACCCAGGCGAAGATTCACAAGATCATCGAGCCGGAGGAAATTTTCCGCAAGACCGGCTATTCGCGTCCGCACACCGTGCATTGCGGACCGGAGGGCATCTACGTGAGCACGCTCGGCGGTGGTGGCAAGGACGGCACCGACGGGCCGCCCGGAATCTTCATCATGGACTGCCAAACATTCGAGGTGCTGGGCCGCTGGGAAATCGAGCGCGGCGCGCAGGAAAAGCATTACGACTTCTGGTGGAATCTGCCGCGCGATTACATGGTGTCGACCGAATGGGCGCTGCCGCCGCAATTCGAAAACGGCATCGTGCCCGAAGACCTGCTCGCGAACAAATACGGCCACCGCGTGCACTGCTGGGATCTGCGCGCGAGGCGCAACGTGCAGACGCTCGATCTCGGCGCGAATCATCAGATGGCGCTCGAAGTGCGGCCCGCGCACGACCCGAGCCGCGAGTACGGCTTTATCGGCGTCGTGGTCGATACGACGAATCTGGAAGGGTCGATCTGGACCTGGTGGCGCGAAGGCGGCCACTTCCACATCGAAAAGACCGCGACCATTCCACCGGAGCCCGCGCATGCCGATGAATTGCCGCCGCTGCTGCAAGGTTTCGGCGCGGTGCCGCCGCTCGTCACCGACATCGATCTTTCGATCGACGATAAATTCCTCTACGTCTCCTGCTGGGGCACCGGCGAGATGCGCCAGTACGACGTGAGCGAACCGCGCGAGCCAAAATTGACGGGCTCGGTGCGCATCGGTGGAATCGAACATTGCGCGCCGCATCCGAACGGCAAGGCTTTCGCCGGCGGTCCGCAGATGGTCGAGATCAGTCGCGACGGCAAGCGCATCTACTGGACCAACTCGCTCTATTCGACGTGGGACGACCAGTTCTACCCGGATGGTGTGCCCGGCGTGCAAGTGATGGCGCATGCCGAGCCCAATGGCGGTCTCGAGCTCGCCGAAGATTACTTCGTCGAGTTTCCCGCCGGCTATCGCGCGCACCAGATTCGCCTCGAAGGCGGCGACTGCTCGACCGATTCGTTCTGCTATCCCTCGGTGGGCGTTTGAGCGGCGCGGTGTCGCCGCAAGCGGCACTGTGGCTGGCCGTCCTCGCGAGCGGTGTGTATCACGGACTCAATCCGGCGATGGGGTGGCCGCTCGCGGTGTCGAACGCGCTGATGCAGCGGCGCTCGCAAGCGCTGGTCGTAGCGCTTCTTTATCTCGCGGCGGGGCACGCGCTCGCCATCTTGCTGATGATGCTGCCGTTCGCGATGCTGGCCAGCGTGCTCGCGTGGCAGCGTCAGATGCAGATCGGCGCGAGCGTGCTGGTGATCGGCTTCGGTCTGGTGTTGCTGATGCGCCGGCGCCATCCGCGCGTACTGGCGAGAATTCCGCCGTCGCGGCTCGCGCTCTGGTCGTTCGCGGTGGCGATCGCGCACGGCGCTGGCTTGATGCTGGTGCCGATCTACCTCGGTCTGTGCCGCGCAGACGCAATGGACAGCGCGCACCAAGCCGCCCAAACGCTGATCGAAACGAGTCTGCGCATGGCGCTGTCGGTCTCCGCGGTGCATGCGGCCGCGATGACGATGGCCGGCGGCGTGCTCGCATGGCTCGTTTATCGCTACCTCGGGCTCAGGTTCGTGTCGCGCAGCTGGTTCAATCTCGATGCGGTGTGGGCGTCGAGTCTGATTCTGGTGGGGGGCGTGTCGCTGGCGTTGAATGCGGTGGCAGCGGGCGTTTCCGGTTGATTTCGACGCGGCCGATCCGGCCTATGAGGCTCCCGGGCACAGCATATGCTGCGTAGCTTCGGGCAGGGACGCCATTCCGTGCGGGTCCTGATTTTTCCTCTCGTCATCTACACCCGGAGAAGATCATGCCGCTGAAGAAAGGTACATCGAAAGAGACCGTGTCGCACAACATCAAGACCGAGTCGAAGCATGGCAAGCCGCACAAGCAGGCTGTCGCGATCGCGTTGAATCAGGCGCGCAAGTCGGGCGCGAAGATTCCGAAGAAGAGTGAGAAATAAGCTGCTTCAGCACGCGCGGTCGTACCCATGACCGACAGGCCGCAGAAAAAGCGCGCGCATGGCGACCCGCAATCGGAGCCAGCGGATGTCGAACCCGATCAGCATCCGGCGAAGCTCGACGATTGCCGCCGTTGCGCGCTCTGGCGCAATGCGACTCAGGCCGTGCCCGGCGAAGGGCAGCGGCATGCGTCGATCGTGCTGGTCGGCGAGCAACCCGGCGACATGGAAGATCTGCAGGGCAAGCCCTTCGTCGGGCCTGCCGGCGCGTTGCTGGACAGCGCGCTCGAACAAGCGGGCGTCAAGCGTAACGACGTCTACGTGACGAACGCCGTCAAGCATTTCAATTGGATCGCGCGCGGCAAGCGTCGCTTGCACAAAACGCCCGCTCAGCGTGAAGTGGATGCTTGCGGCTACTGGCTGGAGCAGGAGCTCGACATGCCGCATGTGCGCGTGGTCGTGGCACTGGGCGCGACTGCGTTGAAAGCGGTTGTTCACGACTCGCACGCGCGCTTGCAGGACGCGTTCGACAAAACGCTCGAACGCGGCGAGCAACGCGTGGTCGCGACGTACCATCCGTCGTTTGCGCTGCGCGCGCCGGACCCTGAAACGCGTCGCGAGGTGTACGAGCGAATCGTCGCGGCATTGCGCACCGCACAGAAGCTGGCCCACGGCGGCAAGCGCTCAGGATGACGCCGGCGCGTGCGTCGCTCGTAATCCGAGGCCTTTCATCAATCGTTGTGCGTCGAACGGCGCCCGAGCTTTTACATCGTTGTCGAAGTAGCAGTAGACGTCTCGCGCGGCTCGGCGAGGCGGCCGGAGTTGCGGCGCGATCAATCGCGCGTCGGCAGGCTGGGAGCCGCCGCGCCATGCATCGATTCGCTCGGCCCATCGTTGCAGAGCGTCGTCCCCATACGCACCGTAGTATTTGGCTTCGCTGCCGTGCAGGCGAATATAGACGAAGTCCGCCGTCAGATCTTCGGCGACGGGCCACGGTTCGGTGGAATCTGAAACGACGAGCGCGACGCCGTAATGCCGAAGCAAGGTCACGAACGCCGGATCGACAAAGCTCGCGTGGCGCACTTCGACCGCGTGACGCAACTTCCGCTTGCGATCGATGTCGACATAAGGCGTCTTGACACGCGCATCATGGTGCTTCGCCAGCGCCGATGCGCTCGCGATGTCGGACGGCAACACGCTCAGAAAGCGCTCCATTGCCTCGGGCTCGAAGCGGAACGACGGCGGAAATTGCCATAGGATCGGACCAAGCTTTTCGTTCAACGCGAGTAGCCCCTGCGCGAAGAAGTTCGCGATGCCGACACGTGCGCTCGCATCGCGAAACCGCAGCATATGAGTCAGATAGCGCGCGCCTTTGATGCCAAACACGAAGCCGTCAGGCGTTTGCGCGTACCAACGCTGCCAGCTATCGAGCGATTGAAGGCTGTAATGCGTGCCGTTGATTTCGATCGTGCCGAATAGCGCCGACGCGTACTGTAATTCCGCTGCATGTTTGAGATCCTCTGGGTAAAAGCTGCCGCGCCAACCTTGGTAGCGCCAGCCGGAAATGCCGATACGCACATCGCCGGTTTTCTTCATTCGCGCGTCGGGTCCGGCGGAATGGGGTTCGGAGTCCGGCTCCGACTCGACGGATCGCAGCGTCATTGAATACGCGCGATTTGCTTCGCCACCGCGGCCGGGCTGTCGAAATTGTGATCGGGCAGACGGTCGACCAGATCGACGATGTCGGTATTCGCGTGATTTTTGCGCGCCTGCGCGACCAGCTTTTCGCGTGTGGTCGGATAATTCACACCACTGAGTGCTTTTTCGACGTCAGCGAGATTCGGCTGACCGGGGTGGCGGTGATCCTGGGAATGGGCGGGGTGCTGTGACATGGTTCCTCCTTGAATGAGTACATACGACTGCGCGCCTACCGCTACGTGTCGCATATGTCGTGCCTCGGCGCGCGGGCTCGTGTTGCGTTTTCCAGCGGCGCACGTCGTGCGAATGAAAAAGAAACCCGCGATGAGGAACGCGGCTTGCGTGCAGCCGGCAAAATAGCGCCGCTGACACAGGACCTTTCAAGGAGAAGGCCATCATGAGCACGATGCTCGCATATCGCATTCACCGCTTCGGCGGTCCCGAGGTGTTCAAGGCCGAGAAGATCGAGATCCCCGAGCTTGGCGCCGGCCAGGTGCTGGTGCGCGTGCGCGCGGCCAGCGCCAATCCGGTGGACCTGAAGACGCGCTCGGGCCAGTACCCGTTGATTCGTGAAGAGAAGCTGCCCTATACACTGGGGCGCGATTTTTCCGGAGTGGTCGAACGGGTCGGCGAGGGCGTCGGGCAATGGCGCGCGGGCGAGCGGGTGTATGGCTTTGTTGGCCAGGGACAGGGTGCGTACGCGGAATTCGTCGTCGTGTCCGCGAGCGCGCTAGCGCGTGCGCCGGAAAAACTGGATGTGGGGTCCGCGGGCGCCGTGCCGCTCGCCGCGTTGACCGCATGGCAGGGCCTGTTCGATCACGGCTGCCTCGAAGCCGGCGGCCGCGTGCTGATCCATGCGGGCGCGGGCGGCGTTGGACATTTCGCCGTGCAGTTCGCCAAGCAGAAGGGCGCGCAAGTGTACGCTACGGCGTCCGGCGACGGCATCGAGTTCGTGCGCTCGCTCGGTGCGGATCGCGTGATCGACTATCACGCGCAGCGCTTCGAAGACGTCGCGCGCGACATCGACCTCGTGTTCGATCTGATCGGCGGCGATACGCAGCGCCGCTCGTGGTCGGCCGTCGCGACCGGTGGCGCGCTGGTCTCGACGCTCAACGAGCCGTCGCAGGCCGAGGCGTCGAGCCATGGCGCACGGGCCACGCGTTATACCGCGCGACCCGACGGCCGGCAATTGACGGAGATCGCGTCGTTGCTCGACAAGGGCAGCGTGCGTGTCGTGGTCGCCGAACGGTTTGCGTTCGATGCGACGGCCAAGGCGCTGGAACGGCTCGCGAAAGGCCACGTGCGCGGCAAGATCGTGGTGGAGGTGGCGTCGTAGTACGGAGAGCGCGCTGTCTGCTAGTTCGGATTCGCGTCGTCGCTCGCGCTGCGCAGTGGCGCGCGGCTCTGATCGTTATTCAGATGCACGAACTTTCTCAACAGTCTCAATAGCTCTCGCGCATCCTCGTCTCCCATCCCGTCGAGCAGGCCGTGATTGAGCGCGTTGACGCCGGGGATCAATTCATCGAGCAACTGCTCTCCAGCCGGCGTCAGCAATAGACGACGCTGGCGGCGCGGCAGAACTTCGCGCACGATCCAGCCTTTCGCTTCGAGCCGTACCGCGATATCGGCGGTGGTCGACGTGTCGAGGCCGACTCGCTGCGCGAGCGTGACCTGATCGAGTCCGGGCAATTCCTGCAGCATTCTGAGCACCGCATACTGAACGGGCGTCACCTCGCGTCCGATCAGATCATGAAACATGGACACCGAAATCTGATGCGCGCGTCGGATCAAATGGCCGGGCTGGTCGTACAGATCGATGCTGATCGCGGAAGTGCTGGTATCGGTTGAAGTGACCATATTAGTTCTGAAGACCTCGCGCCTTTTCGTTGCGAATGGAAATGGCGAACCGGCGTTCGTGTTACCTGATTGAAAGTTCGTCTAGGGGAAAACCTTCATTTAATCATTAAAGACGCATTGAGTACACTGAATCTCAATGAGTAGGCTGAATGCAATCCATGAATAATCCAGGGAGTGAGACTGACATGTTTCCCAAGAATGCGTGGTACGTCGCATGTACGCCCGATGAAGTCGCGGAAAAGCCGCTCGGCCGGCAGATCTGCGGCGAGCCGATGGTTTTCTATCGCAACGCGCAAGGCGCCGTGGTGGCGCTCGAAGACTTCTGTCCGCATCGCGGCGCGCCGCTGTCGCTCGGTTTCGTGCGCGATGGCACGCTCGTGTGCGGCTATCACGGCCTCGAAATGGGCTGTCAGGGCAAGGCGACCGGCATGCCGGGGCAACGCGTCAACGGCTTTCCATCGATTCGCAGCTATCCAGTGATCGAGCGCTATGGCTTCGTCTGGGTGTGGCCCGGCGATGCGGCGCAGGCCGATGCCGCCAAGCTGCATCATCTGGAGTGGGCCGAGAGTGCCGAATGGGCGTACGGCGGCGGTCTTTATCACATCCGCTGCGATTACCGGCTGATGATCGACAACCTGATGGATCTGACGCACGAGACCTATGTGCACGCCAACAGCATCGGGCAAAAGGAAATCGACGAAGCCGCGCCCAAAACCGTGGCCGAAGGCGATACCGTGCGCACGAGCCGTTTCATGGAAAACGTCGCGGCGCCGCCGTTCTGGAAGATGGCGTTGCGCGGCAATGGTCTCGCCGACGACGTGCCCGTCGACCGTTGGCAGATCTGCCACTTCACGCCGCCGAGTCACGTGCTGATCGAGGTAGGCGTCGCGCATGCCGGGCATGGTGGCTATCACGCGCCGGCCGACCAGAAAGCGTCGTCGATCGTGGTGGATTTCATCACGCCGGAAACGGAAACGTCGATCTGGTATTTCTGGGGCATGGCGCGCAATTTCCGTCCCGACGATGCGGCGCTGACCGCGAGCATCCGCGAAGGGCAGGGCAAGATCTTCAGTGAAGATCTGGAGATGCTCGAACGTCAGCAGCAGAACCTGTTGCGCTGGCCCGAGCGCAATCTGCTGAAGCTCAATATCGATGCGGGCGGCGTGATGTCGCGTCGCGTGATCGATCGGCTCGTCGCGCAGGAACGCGCGGAGACGGGCGCGCCGCAGGCTGAAGTGACGCGCGTCATTCCCGTGCGGACGGCGACATGAATCATCCCGTGCTGAATGTGGTGGTCGCGCGCCGGCGCGACGAAGCGCTCGGTATCGCAAGCTTCGAACTCGCGAGCGAAAACGCTCAGGCGTTGCCGGCCTTCGACGCCGGCTCGCACGTCGACGTGCATTTGCCGAACGGGCTCGTGCGTCAGTACTCGTTGTGCAACGATCCGCGCGAAACGCATCGCTATCTGATCGCGGTGCTGCGCGACGAAGGGGGACGCGGCGGATCGAAAGCGGTGCACGATCTGGTCCGCGAAGGCGATCGCCTGCAGATCAGCGCGCCGCGCAATCATTTCGCGCTCGCTGACGATGCGGCTCATCATCTGCTGCTCGCGGGCGGGATCGGCGTCACGCCGATTCTTTGCATGGCCGAGCGGCTTGCCGCCACGGGCGCTTCGTTCGACATGCACTACTGCACGCGCTCGAAGGAACGCACGGCGTTCGTCGAGCGTCTTGCACAAGCTGGCTTCGCGAAGGCGGTCCAGCTTCATCACGATGACCATCCGGGCGGCTCGACGTTCGATATCGAGCGCACGCTCAGCGATGCGCCGGCCGGCACCCACCTGTATGTCTGCGGTCCGCGCGGCTTCATGGACTTCGTGCTCGAGACCGCGCGCGCGAAGGGCTGGCCGGAAAACAGGCTGCACTACGAGTTCTTCGGCGCGGCCGCGAATCAGGCGGCGACGGGCGGCAGCTTCCAGGTGCGCATCGCGAGCAGCGGCGCGACGATCGACGTGCCGCCCGAATGCACGGTCGTGCAGGCGCTGGCCGCGCATGGCGTCGAAGTGATCACGTCGTGCGAGCAGGGCGTGTGCGGTACCTGTTTGACGCGGGTGCTGTCCGGTGAGCCGGATCATCTGGATTCGTATCTGACCGACGAGGAACGCGCGGCAAACGACCAGTTCCTGCCGTGCTGCTCGCGCGCGAAATCGCCGCTGCTGGTGCTCGATCTGTGATTTTCTGCGGGACGACGGGCCTGTTGCCCGTCGTCCCGCTTATTTATTGCGCTTTTCCCTCAGAATCCGACGAACTTACCGTGCGCACACTCAACGCCGGATCGTGCGCAATCGCTTCTTCGGAGAACGGAATAAACGTCCAGCGTTGGGCCGCGTAATCGCGCGTCCCGTCGGCATAGTGCGGCGACGCCGGGTCATCCGATTCTGACGGTGCGAGCAGCGTGCGCGCGATCACCTGAGCGCCGGCGAACGACACTATCTGCAGATAGGTGTCGCCCATTGGCTTGACGTTCATCGAATAGCCGCTCGCATCGAAGGGATGCGCGGCACACGCCGAGGTGAAATAGCCGCCCGCGTCGCAACCCCCGAATAGCGCAATGCGCTCGTCGTTGCGTTGCACGTAGAGCGCCGCGCTGCGCGGTGCATCGATCGCGATGCCGGCGCGTTGCAGTGCCGCGAGCGCGTCATGCAGCGCGGCGGCGAGCTGCGCCGGATCGGCGGCGATGCCCGCGGGTGTGGTCAACGGCTTCGCGGGATCGAACGGTACCGCGTATAGCTGCGCGGGCCGTATCGTCAGCAGACCCCGCCACAGTTCGTCCCACAAGGTTGCCCCCACTGCGTCGGCCGCGGCCGTATCGTCCCATGCGGCGAGTACCTTGCACGCCGCGCGCTGCGGGTCGGCGTTCGGGCCGGCCGGCAGGGCCGCGAGTGCGTCGCTGCCGCACAGACGGTCGAGCACGGGTTGCTTGAACAGCAACGCCGACATCGAGCGGCTGTCGAGCGCAGCGTGGCCGAGCGCGTCGGCGGAAACGCCATGCGGATCGCTCTGCAATTGCGCCGCGATCGTATGGCCCAGTCGCGTGCGCAGCGTCTGCGGCGTCGCGGTCGCACCGATGATCTTCGCATAGCCGGTCATCGGTTCGGCCGGGTTGCTGAGCCAGTAACTGTCGTTGAAATTGCCGACATAGTCGCGCCGAAGCAACGACGGCATCTGCGCGACCGGCAACGCATGATGCTGTACCGCGCCGGGCTCGTCGCGCCAGTCGCAGTCGCTGCGCGAACCGTCGAGGACCGGCACGCCGGGCATGATCCGCGCCAGTGCCCGGCCGACCGGCGGCGTGCAACGCTGCGTGAGTTCGTCGGGCACGTCCGGGGTCGCGCCGATATCCGCGTACCAGACGCGCGGATCGTCACGGCCGATCGCGAGCGTGTTGACCCACGGCACCGCCGCGTTCTTCTTCTGGATGGCGATGAAATCGTCGAGCGAGGCCGCCTGATTCCATGCGCGGAAGTTTTCGAACACGCGGAAGTTGTCGGTATTGATATCGCGCAGCGCGAACGCCTGCTGCGCATTCCACGCGAGCGCGGGCGACATCGTGCCGAGATTGACCAGCGCTCCGAAGCGCGAACGATACAGCGTGCGCGACACGGTATGCAGCGAACCGTCGGCGGCGCGTACCTCGACGTTCACGCGCGTCGGCGTCATCGCTTCGCTGTTGCCGTCGACCTGATACCGGGTTGGCGCGCCAGGTTCGAGCGTCAGCTTGAAGAGGCCGAAGCGCTTCGCGGTGGAGACGGTATGGGTCCAGGCGACGTTGTCGTTGAAGCCGATCATGATCAGCGGTACGCCGAGAAACGACACGCCGCTGACGTTCAGCTTGCCAGGAATAGTGAGTTGAGCCTGGTAGAAGCGATCGGGGCCGGTCCAGAACCAGTGCGGATTGCCGAGCAGCAGCGCGCTACCGGTGTGCGTCGCGTCCGCGCCGAACGCGAGAGCGTTGCTGCCGATGCCCGTATGGCCGCCGAATTCCGCGAGCGGTGGGTCGACGGGGGCGTCGTCGTGCCACGCGCTTTGCGGCGGCACCGGCATCGGCTGGGGCGGTTGCGCGGTCGCGATCGCGTTGATGAAGCGCGCCTCGCCGCCGGCCAGATTCGCCGCGATCTGACGCCGGTACAAGTCCGCGTTGCTGATCTTGCCGAGCCACGGCGCCGCGCGGCAGGCCGCATGCGCGCCCGGGAAATCCCCGTGCGCGAGATCGGCGAGGTAGCGGTTATAGCCGGCGACGAAGCCGTCGATCAACGCGCGCATGTCGTCGGTCTGGCTTTTGCGATAACGCGCGACGGTCGCATCGTCGACGATGAAACGGAAGAAGAAATCCGAATTGAGATTGTTGGGCTGGCCGAACGTCGCGCCGAGCGTGGGCCGCGCGTCGGCGCCGAAGAAGCGCGAGCGTTCGCCGCGATAGGTGACGAAGCTTTCGGCCATCGTGCACAGATTGTCTTGCGCCTGCGCGTAGCCGTATCCGTAGCCGAGGCTGCCCCAGTTGTCGGCGTTGATGTGCGGAATGCCGAGCGCGGTGCGGCGGATATCGGCGCGATACGGGCCGGTGTGCGCGACGTTGTCCGCATCGGGACTCGCGCAGCTTGGCAGAGCGGCGGCGACGGGCAGGGCGATCAGCAGGGCGGCGAGGCGGCGGAGCAGAGAGACGTTCGAACGCATGGCCTTTTGTGGTTGGGCGAACGTTGAGCGGTGACGGGCGTGTCGCTCGGCGTCAAGGAAGATCGTGAATGGACGCCCCGTTTGGGCGTGCTCTGATTTCTTTCGAACTGTCAGTTAGCTATTAATGTCAGGTGGCTAGAAAGCAGTGCTCCCGCATTCCGATCATCAGTAGGTTTACGAACGTTGAATCTGGAGCGAGACGCTATACCGCGTGTCGTCGATCGTCGTGCATTTTTGATCAATGAATGTCTTCAGGAGCAAGGCCTTGCGATCGGTTCCCGCCAGGGTGTTCATCGTAACGACGAGTGTAATTATCGCGCTCGGAGCGGTCCACTATCGTTCCGCGGTCAGGCAAATGACAGGAGCCACATTTCACGATCAGAAATCAGATGACGGGAAATACATCGCCAGGTATGCATATCTGCCTCGCGACCGGATCGCCTTGAGGCTGTACCGCGCAACTACGGCAGAATTGCTCGCCGCGCGAGTTTATCGATATCCCGGGCGAATCCGGCTTTTCTGGACAGTGGACGATCTGATATACGACACATCGGCGGAAGGCGACGACGGAGAAATTGAGCTACCGCCGTCATGGTGGGACCGTGCCAAGGCAAAACTGCCTTGAAGGATGTTCTTAGTCCGCGAGTGCAAGAAGCCTTGCCGAAAGCGCTGAGCGCCGTCAATGGCATGACACGGTTTCCAAGGCTGGGTGACCGGACGTGCGAGCGGAGCTAGCCGCGCGAAACCCGCTGGGCGGCGGGCTTCAGGCGCAACTTTTGGTGCTGAGACAGCGATTATTTCCACCGTGAGATGGCTAGTCGTCAAGCTTTCGCTGACCACGCTTCCTGCTCCGCCGGAAAACCAGCACAGCTGCGGCGAACCCTAGCACGATTGCGGCCGACGACATGAGGAAGGCCAAGTCGGATTCTTGATACGCCGTCTTGACCCCATACATACGAACCGCCCATTTCCATATCGGGTTCGAAAAGTTCAAGGGCGTATCCGGATGCCAAATCCACCAGACTGCATTAGCAGAGATTGCGAGCACGAAAGCTATGCCGACAGCTAGACAGAGCAGGATTGTTTTCATGCCACCGTCACTACGCCGTACGCTTTAAGTTCAGACCCGGGTACTGATACTTTCGGTGTATCGGTGAGTATCGAGCGGATACGCTGCCAATCACTTTGCTGGTCGATCGTTATGCACCCCTCGCTCCTACCGAATCTCCCCTTTGGATGCAAACGAAACTGGCCGCGAACGATGTTATCGCAAAGGACCGAGTCATCGTCGATATCCCCGTCGATTTCATGGAGCGCAAACCATTCGCTCTTGTTATTGCCGTTCAGGTTGAGCGCATCTTTCCACGGGCCGAGCTTCCCGCCCGATCTTCGATCAAAAAGATAGTATCTGCCGACCGGTATGGCGCCGAAAACCGGCGTGCACGTTAGAGCCACCTTATTGATATAACCTTGCTGCCCAGAGTAAGCAGAAAACGATAGTGCACCAATCCGAAATTCGCTCATTGTCTTATTATTCAGTTTGAATGAACATTGAAGCATCAGTCCTCCATATCGACTGGACAGAGTGAAATAAGAAATAGTTCGGTGATGCCGTGCGGCCATTTTAAAGGCGATTTGTTTTGAGAAAGCCACTATTAAAAAATTTCCGCGCCAACAGCGATTATTTCCACCGTGAGATGGCTAGTCGTCAAGCTTTCGCTGACCACGCTTCCTGCTCCGCCGGAAAACCAGCACAGCTGCGGCGAACCCCAGCACGATTGCGGCCGACGACATGAGGAAGGCCAGGTCGGATTTTTGATATGCCGTCGTGACCCCATACATACGAACCGCCCATTTCCATATCGGATTCGAAAAGTTCAAGGGCGCTTCGGGATTCATCATCCACCACAGCGCATTGGCAAAGATTGCGAGCAGTAAGCCGAAACCGACCGCGAGGCAGATTAGGAGCTTTTTCATCTCACCGTCACTTCACCGTACGCTTTAAGTTTCGATCCGGGAACTGAGACTTTCGGCGTATCGGAAAGTATTGAACGGATATGACGCCAGTCCGCGAGTTGATCGATAGTTATGCAGCCCTCGCTCTTCCCCAATCTTCCCTTTGGATGCAATCGAAATCGGCCACGAGCGATGCCGTCGCACAAGAGCTCATCGTCATCAATATCGCCGTCGATAGCGTGGAGCGCGAACCATTCGCTCTTGTTATTGCCATTCAGGTTAAGCCGATCTTTCCATGATCCGAGAATGCCTCCGGATCTTCTGTCGAAGATGTAATATCTGCCGACGGGAATAGCGCCATACTTCGGCGTGCACATTCCAACAGCCTTATTGATATAATTCTCCTGCCCCGAGTATGCAGGAAAGGATAGAGCGCCAATGCGAAATTCGCTCATTGGCTTATTATTCAGTTTGAATGAGCATTGAAGCATCAGTCCTCCATATCGACTGACAAGTGTGATATAAGAAAAATAGTTCAGTTATGCCGCGCGGCCATTTTAAAGGCAATTTATTTTGAGAAGGCCATTATTGAAAAAATTTCCGCACCGACAATTCCTGCCTACGCAGCAACTCGTCTACGCGTTCGCATAACCGAGCGAATGCAACCTTCTGCTGACCTATTCAAGTCAGCGCGAACCTCACGCCCGCACCCTCGGCAGACGCGGCCTGATTTTTGCTGATGTGCTCGGACGTCGCCTCGTTCGCAGGGGACGGCGCGTGTCGAAAGGTCATCACTGTCAGCGGGGTTCTCAGTGGCAGCAGCGGAAGCATCCGGAACGTCAGGCCGGCGCGTCACGCGCGGCAGCGTCACGTTGTTACCGGCGCTGGCTATCGGTTTCGCCAACTCCGCACACGCGAACACGGTGGCGCCGCTGAACTACTTCCTGCACGCGGCTGGCCCGGCGGCTCGTCCGACGCTGTACCTCGGCTGGGTTTTCACCGCGATCGTGACGCTGGTCACGCTGATTGTCGCTGGCCTGTTGATCGGCGCGATGGTCCGCAAGCGTCCCGCGGCGCAACCGGATGCGCTGAGCGCCGAGCCCGGCGGCATCCGCTGGGTGTTCATCGGTACCGCGGTGTCGTCGGTCGTGCTGTTGGCGATGCTGGTCTATGCATTGATCACGCTCGAATCGGTGGCGTCGCCCGCGTCGGATCCGCAATTGACGATCACCGTGACCGCTTACGACTGGTGGTGGAAAGCCGATTACCGCGACGATCCGAACCCCGCCCGCAACTTCACCACGGCGAACGAGATTCATATTCCGGTCGGTGAGCCGGTGAAGATTCAGCTCAAAAGCGCGGACGTCGTGCACGCATTCTGGGTACCGGAACTCGCGGGCAAGACGCAGACGATTCCAGGCCAAACCAACGAGCAGTGGCTGCAGGCGGACCGTCCCGGTATTTATCGTGGGCAGTGCTCGCAGTTCTGCGGCGCGCAGCACGCGCATATGGCGTTCGAAGTGATCGCGCAGGACGCCGCGGTGTTCAACGCGTGGCGCGACGCGCAGGGACGCGCGGCCACCGTGCCCACGGGCGACGCGGCCGTCGCGGCCGGCCAGCATCTGTTCGAGGAGCGCTGCGCGGGTTGCCACACGATTCGCGGCACCAAGGCGACTGGCGTGCAGGCGCCCGATCTGACGCATCTCGGTTCGCGTCGCACGATCGCGGCAGGCGCGCTCAGCAACACGCCCGACCACCTGCTCGACTGGATCGAGCACGCCCAGCGGATCAAACCCGATGCATTGATGCCCAGTATCGCGCTGACCACCAGCGAGGCCGCCGCGTTGTCGGCGTATCTCGCGACGCTGCATTGAAGCGCATCGCACTCGAGGAGCCCGTTCAATGTCCGATCATCCCGCTTCCGCTTCGCTACCCGCGCTGACCCGCACGCCGCGGCGCGGCCGTGTCGAGCCCGGCAGCGAGCAGGAAAAGCGGCTGCGCGAAATCTGGGAGTCGCGGCCCGGCTGGCGCGGCTGGTTCTCGACGGTCGATCACAAGACCATCGGCTTGCGCTACCTGGTGACCGCGTTCATCTTTCTGCTGATGGGCGGCGTCGAAGCGCTGATCATGCGCGTTCAACTGGCGCGCCCCAACGCAACGGTGCTGACGCCCGAACAGTACAACCAGCTGTTCACGATGCACGGACTGACGATGATCTTTCTGTACGCGCTGCCCGTTCTGTCCGGCTTCTCGAACTATCTATGGCCGCTCGTGCTCGGCGCGCGCGACATGGCCTTTCCGCGCCTGAACGCGCTGTCGTATTGGGTGTTCCTGTTCGCCGGCATCTTCCTGTATGCGAGTTTTCCGACGGGACAGGCGCCCGACGCCGGTTGGTTCAACTACGTGCCGCTGTCCGGCCTCGAGTACAGCAACGGCCCGAATATCGACGTGTACGCGCTGGGCATGGTGCTGCTCGGCATTTCGACGACGGTCGGCGCAATGAACTTCGTCGTCACGCTGCTGAGGATGCGCGCGCCGGGCATGTCGCTCGATCGCGTGCCGGTGCTCGTGTGGGGCACGCTGACCGCGTCGGCCGGCAATCTGTTGGCGGTGCCGTCGGTGAGCCTCGCGTTTCTGATGCTGTGGATGGATCGCCGCATCGGCACGCATTTCTTCGACGTGCTCAATAGCGGGCGGCCGCTGCTCTGGCAGCACCTGTTCTGGATTTTCGCGCACCCGTGGGTCTACGTGGTCGTGTTGCCGGCCATGGGTATCGTGTCGGATGCGTTGCCGGTCTTTTGCCGCCGGCCGCTGGTCGGTTATGGGCCGGTCGCGTTGGCGACGGTCGCGACGATGGTGGTCGGCTTTGCCGTGTGGATTCACCATATGTTCGCGACCGGTATCCCCGCGCTCGCGCTGTCGTTCTTCGGCTCGGCCAGCATGGTCATCGCGGTGCCGAGCGCGGTCGCGACGTTCGCCTGGGTCGCGACGATCTGGACCGGTCGCCCCGTGTATCGCGTGCCGTTCCTGTTTTTCGCGGGCTTCGTGCTGCTGTTCGTGATCGGCGGCGTCTCCGGCGTGATGACGGCCGCGGTGCCGTTCGACTGGCAACTCACCGACACGTACTTCGTCGTCGCGCATCTGCACTACGTGCTGCTTGGCATCAACGTATTTCCGGTGATCGGCGGCATCTACTTCTGGTTTCCAAAATTCACCGGCAGGATGACGAACGAGCGTCTCGGCAAGCTCGCGTTCTGGGTGCTCTTCATCGGCTTCAACGTCGCGTTCTTTCCGATGCATATCGCGGGACTGCTCGGCATGCCGCGCCGCATGTACACGTATCCCGCCGACATGGGCTGGAACACGGTGAACCTCGTCACGTCGCTCGGTTCGTTCCTGTTTGCGGCCGGCGTGCTGCTGTTTCTGATCGATATCGCGGTGAGCCTGAGGCGCGGAAAGGTCGCCGGCAACAATCCGTGGGACGCGCCGACGCTCGAATGGTCGATCAGCTCGCCGCCGCCGCCGTACAACTTCGCGGTGGTGCCGAGGCTCGCGAGCCGGCATCCGTTGTGGGAAGGCCGGATCGAAGAGCCGGGCGACGCGGTTCAAACACGCTCGCAACTCGACGAAGGCTATCTGCTCGCGCAAGGTCGCGAAGCGTTGGGCACGACCGCGCTCGAGGCGAGTCCCGACGTGATCCTGAAGATGCCCGAAGATTCGTACGCGCCGTTCTGGCTCGCGGTCTTTGCCGCGCTATTGTTCGCGGGGCTCGCGTTGACCGCCTGGGTGTTCGTGGGGGCGATGCTGGCCGGCTGCGCGGTCTCGATCATCACATGGCTGTGGCCCGAGCGGGCGCTGATCCAGCGCGAGCCGGTCGCGGTCGAGGATGCGGGAGGCTGACATGAGCGATGCACTGGATCTCAATCGCTCGTCGAGCGAACCGGACGAGACCGCGCGTGCGTTGCCGGTTGGCAGCGCGGGCGAGCGATCGAGCGGCTGGTGGGGCTGCTTCACGCTGATCACGACCGAAGGCGCGCTGTTCGGCTACCTGATCTTCTCGTATCTGTATCTGGCCTCGCAAAGCCAGCAGCATTGGCCGCCGGAAGGATTGCCGAAGCTCGGGCTCGGCAGCGCGAACACGGTCATTCTGCTATCGAGCAGCGTGTTCGTCTGGTTCTGCGAGCGCTGCGTGCGTCGGCGGCGATTGCGGCTCGGTGTCGCGTCGATGGCGGTGGGCATCGTGCTGGGCTGCATCTTCTTGGGCATTCAGTTGCGCGAATGGCACAACCACCCCTATGGGCTGACCTCGCATCTCTATGGTTCGCTGTACTTCACGATTACCGGCTTTCACATGGCGCACGTACTGGTCGGGATCGTCGTGCTGACGCTGCTGGCGATCTGGACCGCGCTCGGCTATTTCGACGACAAACGCTGCGCGGCGCTGTCGGTCGGTGGGCTGTATTGGCACTTCGTCGATGTCGTCTGGCTGTTCATTTTCAGCACGCTGTATCTGACGCCGTATCTGTTCCGGGAGTGGTCATGACGACAGCGCCCAGAGACTCGCACATCTCGATGCCCTACGTGCTGATCGGTCTGCTCGCGGCGCCGTTCGCGTGGCTGTTGCAGATGATGCTCGCGGAAGCGCTCGCGGCGCAGGCCTGCTATCCGTACAACCATCCGCTCGGCGCGCCGCTCGTGTCGTGGATGCGTCCGGCGCTCGTCGCGCTCGGCACCTTGTGTCTGATCGCGGGCGCGTTCGGCACGTGGGTCGCGTGGCGCAATTTGCGCCGCGTCGCGCCACTGAAGTTCGGTGCGCTGAACGGCGAGCGCCGCACGCGTGCCGAACTCGACTGGTTTCTGACGCACGTCGCGGTGATGTGCAGCACGCTGTTTCTGTTCGCATTGATCGCAACGGATGCCGCGGTCGCGATCGTGTCGCCGTGCAGGTGGTGGTGATGAAGCGCGACGTTCTCAACGCGGTCAGGTTCGCCATCGCGGCCGCATGCCCGCTGACGATAGCAGCGACCGCAAACGCCGCCAGCGCCTCCACCGACGCCGCGCAGGTCGCGCGCGGCGCATATCTCGCCAAAGCCGCCGATTGCGCCGGTTGCCACACCGCCGCGCCGCGCGTGCCGCATCCGGGCGCGGCGCCTGAAGCAACGCCGCCGTTTGCCGGCGGCCTCGGCATGGGTTCGCCGTTCGGCACGATCTATACGTCGAACATCACGCCGGATCCGCAATACGGCATCGGCCGCTATAGCTATGACGACTTCGCACGCGCGTTGCGCGAGGGCATCGCGCCCGGGGGCAAGCGGCTTTATCCGGCGATGCCGTACCCGTCGTTCGCGAAGATCACCGATGACGACATGCATGCCCTCTACGCATACTTCATGCACGGCGTGCAACCGGTCGCGGCGCCTGCCCCGCAAACGCGCTTGCCGTTTCCATTCAATCAGCGCTGGGTATTGATGTTCTGGGACTGGGCATTCGCGCCGAAAGGCCAGTTCAAAGCCGATGCGAAACGCGATGCGCAATGGAATCGCGGCGCGTATCTGGTGCAATCGCTCGGCCATTGTGGCGCCTGCCACACGCCGCGCGGACCGGCGTACGAAGAGCGCGGCTATGACGAGTCGGCATCGGCCTATCTGACGGGAGGCACCAACGATCACTGGTTCGCGCCGAACCTGAGCGCCGACCCGGGCTCGGGGCTCGGCCGCAGTTCCGCGACCGACATCGTCGAGTTCCTTCGAAACGGCCACGGCGGTGGACTCATCCCGTTCGGCAGCATGGTTCAGGTCGTCGAAGACAGCACGCAGTACCTGAACGACGACGATCTCGCGGCGATCGCCGCGTATTTGAAGAGCCTGCCGCCGCGCGCGCCAAGCGGCTATTTCAACGCCCGCTCCGCCGCCGCGCAGCAAACCGTACGGGCGCTGAAAACCGGGGATGTGGAAAGACCCGGCGCGGGCATTTACGCATCGTATTGCGCGCGCTGTCATCAGATGGATGGGGCGGGGGTGCCGAACAAGTATCCGCGCCTCGCGGGCAACCCCGCGGTGTTGTCGGCGTCGAGCGCGTCATTGGTGCGCTTGCTGGTCGAAGGCGGGGGCAGTCCGCATACCGAGTCGGGACCGGAGCCGCGCAAGATGCCGTCTTTCGCCGGCAAGCTGACGGACACCGAAATGGCCCGCGTGCTCACGTTTGTTCGGACCACATGGGGAAATGCGGCCGGACCGGTCACGCGAAACGATGTGTCGAGCGTGCGCGGCGCATTGCGCAAGTAATTGCCAACGCGCCTCGTCATGCGGTGTTCTCGTTACCGTCGCAGTGGCCATTGGCGGCGCTGAACAGCGTCTTCAGCTTCGCATTGACCGCGATCAACTCCCGTACTGGCGCCGCCGCGAGTTGCTGATCGAAGAGCGTGAGAACCTGACCGAGTAGCGCGTAGGTGTCGTGATCGACCACGCAGATGCCCGTTTCGAGTCCCGCCTGCCGGCAGCGCAGAATCGCGCCCTCCGCGTCGCGAAACAGCTCGGGTACGGCCGAACCATAGCCGCGCTGATTCAGCAGCATTGCCATGTAAATGGCCTGCGCCATGCTGCCGACGTGATATTGGTTGGCGGCGCCGCTGCGTAATGCCTCGAGCGTCATGTGATAGTCGAGCGAAATTTCGCCTGCTTTGGCAGGTACGATCGGGCGCAGCATAGCCTTCGGGTGCGTGCGCGGCGACTTCGCGGGTGCAGCGCGAGCAGGGCTCGCTTTTCTGGTCATAAGCTCACTGAGGCGGCCGGCTCGCGCCGGCCGCTCCACCATCACGGAACCTGACAACGTCCATAACGGAAGACGGCTGCGCCGCGCGCGACGCGGCGCCGTTCCCGCTAGCCCATATGCAGACCGCCGTTCAGCGAGAAATCCGCCCCGGTCGCAAAGCCCGCTTGATCCGACGCGATCCACGCGACGATCGACGCAATCTCTTCCGGCGTGCCGAGACGCCGTACCGGAATTGTCGCGACGATTTTTTCCAGTACTTCCGGACGGATGGCCTTGACCATGTCGGTGCCGATGTAGCCCGGCGACACGGTGTTGACCGTCACGCCCTTGGTCGCCACTTCCTGCGCGAGTGACATCGTAAAGCCATGAATGCCGGCCTTGGCCGTGGAGTAGTTGGTTTGCCCGAACTGGCCTTTCTGGCCGTTGACCGACGAGATGTTGATGATGCGCCCAAAGCCTCGGCCGACCATGCCCTCGATGACCTGTTTGGTCACGTTGAACAGGCTCGTGAGATTGGTGTCGATCACCGCTTCCCAGTCTTCGAACGTCATCTTGCGGAACATGCCGTCGCGCGTGATGCCCGCGTTGTTGACGAGCACGTCGACTTCACCAACTTCTGTCCTGACCTTCTCGAACGCTTTCGCGGTGGACTCCCAATCCGCGACGTTGCCTTCCGATGCGACGAAGTTATAGCCGAGCGCTTTCTGATCTTCCAGCCATTGGGCTTTGCGCGCCGAGTTCGGGCCGCAGCCCGCGATAACGGTGTAGTTCTCTTTGTGCAAGCGCTGGCAAATGGCGGTTCCGATACCGCCCATGCCGCCGGTTACGTATGCAACACGGTTTGCCATAAGTCCTCCTTCTTGTTTGGGGTGAATTGAGCAAGTTTCATTGGAGGATGGACCTATTATTGGCAGCGGCCAACGGCTGGGACGATGGGCATTTTCACCTACGGGTTAACTGCCAAATCAGGGGGTGGAATCGTTGCTTGACGGGGCAATGAATTACGTCGATTGCGGGTTGCATGCTTTGCGAACTCCGGGGTCGCTCGAGACTGCCGGCCGCCCTCCCGTCCTTGCCTGCGCGCCGTCTTCCTCTTACCCTTAGCTTTAGCCTTAAGTACCTGCCCCGGACACCGTGCGGCAGACTGCCTGCACGGTCGTCGATGCGGGGCGCGAAGCCGTCCCTCGCTCCCGCGTCTATTCATGTGATCATCAGAGGCACATCAGGATGACTGATTATCTTGCTGACATCGATCCCGACAGGTTGAACTTCCTTGGCATCTTCGGGCTGTTGATTGGCGGCCTCGCGCTGTTTCTTCTCGGTCTGGAGTTCTTGACCGGCGGCCTGAAGGCGATCGCGGGATCGAAACTGCAGTCGCTGATCGGCGTGCTGACCGCAAGCCGGTTTCGCGGCGTGGTGGCGGGCGCCGTCGTGACCGCGCTGCTGAATTCGTCGACCATCACGACGGTGCTGCTGGTCGGTTTCGTGTCCGCCGGCCTGATGACGTTGATCCAGGCGGTGCCGATGATCATGGGCGCGAACATCGGCTCGACCGTCACCGCGCAGATCATCGCCTTCGACGTTTCGCGTCTGACGCCGTACATGCTGTCGATCGGCTTCGTGCTGCATGCGTTTGCCCCGCGCGAGCTGCTGCGGCAGATCGGACGCGTCGTAATGGGGCTAGGACTGCTGTTCATGGGCATCCAGCTGATGGGCGAGTCCACGCATCCGCTGCGCACCTATCAGCCGTTCATCGACGCGATGCAGGACATGCGCAATCCGCTCGTCGGCGTCATCGTGGGGGCAGTCTTCACCGCGGTTGTGCAAAGCTCGGCGGCGACGCTCGCGGTCGTGATTGCGTTGAGCGGCCAGGGCTTGATGCCGCTCGAAGCCGCCATCACGCTGATTCTCGGCGCGAATGTCGGCACCTGCGGCACGGCACTGCTCGCCTCGATCGGCAAGCCACCGGAAGCGTTGCAGGTCGGCGTCGTGCATCTGATCTTCAATGTGCTCGGCGTCGTGATTGCGCTCTTCCTGATTCCGCAGATGGCGGAGGTCGTGCGCTGGATATCGCCGTCGCATCCGGAACTGCAAGGGCTTGCACGCCTCGCGGCCGAGGCGCCGCGTCAGGTAGCCAATGTGCATACGCTGTTCAGCGTGGCGAACACGCTGCTGCTGATCTGGTTTGCCGGTCCGATCGCGCGGCTCGCGCAACTGGTCGTGCCGAAGCGCGCGAAGGCCGCCAAACCCGCGGGCGATCCGCAGTATCTCGACGAGACGTCGCTGGCGGTGCCGGCGCTTGCACTGCAACGCGTGCGTATCGAGCTGACCCGGCTCGGCGCGCAGGTGCTCGACGTTGTGCAACGCGGCTCGCAAATGGTGTCGACCGGCACGATGGAAGAGATCAATCAGATGCTCGATCAGGACAAGGAAAGCGACCGGCTGGCCTTCGAGATTCTTCAATATATCGGCCGCCTGTCGCAGCGGCAGCACTCGGAGGAAGAAGGTCAGCAGGTGGTCGGCTACACGCAGGTCACGAGTCATCTGGAGAGCATCAGCGGCATTGTCGGCACGACGCTGATGACGGTCGGACAACAACGAATGACGCAGCAGATCGATCTGCTGCGTCTGCGCGATGCGGCGACCACGCAGTTTTCCGAGGCGGTGATCCGCAATCTCGAGCAGGCGATCCGCACGATCGAGACGCGCGATCCGGAAGAGGTCGCGAAGGTCATCGACGCGAAGGCCGGCATCGACAAGCTCGCCGCGACCGCGCGTCAGGTCGTGCTCGCGAAGCTTCAGCTGGCGGACAAGGCGGACGTGGTCACGTTCCGGATCGCCATGGATCTGATCGAGCAGGGCCGGCAGATCGCGCAGTTTGCGCGGGCCATTGCGAAAAATGTGGCAGCGCTTCAAGAGCTGCAATAACGCGCGACGCATGATTGGAGATCGATATATTCGCGCAAAGTGATCGCCAGCACACGGACGTTGGGGGTGCACGAGCTCTAAACTTGTGGCGTGTCATCCACGTGACACGCTTTCAAAGAGAGTGGGATTGCCCGCCTTTGCTGTGCGGGCTTTTTTCGCCTCGCGCGTGTTGTGGTATCAGTAGTCAAGGCGCGGCGGTGAAGTCGATCGTGCGACGACCCACGGTAGCTCGCACAATAAGCAACGCCTGAAGCGATTTAACACACGCCGCATCCATAATTTGATAGCCTTTGTCGCAGCAGAGCATTGAACTCAAGGAGGGCTTCACCATGATAAGGTGGCTTGCTAACTGGGCTTCACAACATGCTCCTACTCCCGAGAAACAGGCCGAACGCGCGCTGAACAACTTGCGCATGGAACTGTTTCAGGCCGAACAGCTCGTGCTCGACGCACAGCTGCGTGCCGACTACTATCGGGCTCGCCTGACCTTCCTCGAAGAAGTCACGAGAAAGGGAATCGAACAGGTATCGGACGAACGCAAGGCTCCTCTGGAGTCTCCCCAGCCGTTGCGGCCGGGACTCAAGCTCACCGCGGCGCAATAGCCGCGTCTATTCCATCGCAATGTGTTCCGTCACCCGCGTTTCGATACGTGGGCTGATGGCAATCGTGCTGTCGCGGGCGCGTGCAGTGCGCGCTCTCGATAGTCGATTGTGCGAGCATTGATTGCCGAGCGGAGAAGTTTCCGGTTGCCCGGTTTCGTGCTTCGACCGGGCAACCTGGACTGAGTCTTTGATTGTTACTGCGTGATTTTTACTGCGCGACTTCCACTGCGGTTCGCTTACTGCGAAACGCCTGCTTCGTCCTGCTTAACTTGCCAGATCGGGCGGCAGCTTGCCGCCGTTTGCCGCGAGCGCCTGCATCACCTGCTTGTGCAGCCAGATGTTCATGCTCGCGGAGTCGTTCATGTCCCCGCTGTACTTCAATTCCTGCGCAAGTTGCTTGCGGTGTTCGAGACTGCTGTCGACGCCGAGTGCCTTCATCGTGTCGACAATCGACGTACGCCAGTTCAACGTCTGTCCGCTTTCGCTGACGAGTTGATCCATCACGGCGGCCACGTCGACGTCGGTCAGCGGCGCGGGCGCGGCGGGAGCGCTGGGCGTCGCGGCTTGCGCGGCGGCGGGGTCGGGGGT
>NZ_VZQO01000029.1:0-94703 GCF_014397665.1 Paraburkholderia sp. UCT2 | reverse complement strand
GGATCGCCGCGGTGCTCGAGCAGACGCAGCCCTTGCCGGCGGGGCCGGTGGTGTTCAAGAGCGTAGGCTGCGCGGCGTGGGATCTGGCCGCGTGCCGGGTCGCGCGTGACGCGCTGGCGCGCGGCTGACCGTCAGCGGCCCAACCGGCAAATATCGCGCAAAATATCCCGAAAAAACGACTGTCTGGCGCGCAAGGTTGGCAACTTGCGCTAACCTGCGGCAGATGCTGCCGTGCAAACTATCTCGAAACGTTGCACCATAGATGTTTGCCGGAAAAAGCGCCATAGCGGACGTGAGCCGTAGCCCGTCCGCCCGCCGCCGATTCCTGATCGACGCCTTCCCCCTAGACGCTGCGACCGTGCCATGACGACCCAACAAGCTCCTGCCACACCCGACCTCCCGCTCGACATGATCATCTTCGGCGGCACCGGCGACCTGTCGTTCCGCAAGCTGCTGCCCGCGCTGTACATGGCGCATCTGCACTGCAACCTGCCGCCCGATACCCGCATTCTGACGATCGGGCGCAAGCCCTGGTCGCGCGAGGAATACATCAGCGAATTCATGGAGCAGAAGGCGAAGCCCTTCATCGACGAAAAAGCGTTCGACGCGTCGGCGTGGGACAAATTCCTCGCGATTTTCGAATACGTGCGGATGGACGTCGATGCGGCCGAGGACTACCTGCGCCTGAAGGAAGCGTCGCGCGACGGCGTGAACCGCGTGTTCTATCTGGCGACGTCGCCGGATCTGTTCACCCATATCTGCGACAACCTGTCGTCGGCCGGGCTCGTCGACGGCAATTCGCGGGTGGTGCTCGAAAAGCCGCTCGGCCACGATCTCGCGTCCGCTCAGGAGATCAACAACGCGGTCGGCAAGCATTTCGAAGAAGCGCAGATCTACCGGATCGACCACTACCTCGGCAAGGAAACTGTGCAGAACCTGATGGTGCTGCGCTTCGGCAATCCGATTTTCGGGCCGCTGTGGCAGGCGCCGTACATCAAGAGCGTGCAGATCACAGTGGCCGAAACGGTCGGCGTGGGCAGCCGCGCGGGGTTTTACGACAAGACCGGCGCGCTGCGCGACATGGTGCAGAACCACCTGCTGCAACTGCTGTGCATCGTCGCGATGGAGCCGCCGGTGTCGCTCGATCCCGACGCGGTGCGCGACGAAAAGCTGAAGGTGCTGCGCTCGCTGCGGCCGATGACGCCCGAGGACATCGCGCGCGACACGGTGCGCGGCCAGTACACGGCGGGCGCGGTGGATGGCGAGGCGGTCAAGGGCTACCTCGAGGAAGACAACGTGCCGGCGGGCAGCCGCGCCGAAACCTTTGTCGCGTTGCGCGCGCGGATCAACAACTGGCGCTGGGCCAACGTGCCGTTCTTCCTGCGCACCGGCAAGCGGATGCAGAAGAAGCTGTCGGAGATCGTCATCGAATTCTCCGATCTGCCGTTCTCGATCATCCCGAGCGGTGGACGAACCTACGGCAATCGTCTGGTGATCCAGTTGCAACCCGAAGAGTCGATCCAGTTGCAGGTGCTCGCGAAAGAGCCGGGCAGCGGCATGCACATGCTGCCGGTGAGCCTGAACCTCGACCTGCAGCAGGCGTTCACCGAGCGTCGCGCGGAAGCCTATGAGCGGCTTCTGATCGACGTGATCCGCGGACGTCTGACGCACTTCATGCGCCGCGACGAACTCGAAGCGGCATGGGCGTGGGCCGAGCCGATTCTCGAAGGCTGGGCGAAGTCGGGCGAGCGGCCGCGCTCGTATTCGGCGGGCACGTTCGGACCGGCGGCATCGACCGCGTTGATGACGCGGGAGAACGCCGTGTGGGCGGAGGAATCGCAGTAACGGGCTTTTGACAGCGCGCTATTCGAAGCGGCTCGCGACGTTGCAGTGGCGTCGCGAGCCGCTTTTGCGTGTGCTGTCGTTGCGGCGCTGATTATTCGTCATTCATACGGCTTGCGCCTATGATGGTTTTCTTGTCCGCGTCACTCAGCGGCATTCCAAACGGGGCATCGATGGGGCGAATTCTCGTGGCATTGATCTGGGCGGCAAGCGTGGCAATCACACTCGATCTCACGGCTTGCGCCAGCAGCAGTCTCGATGCCCGGAGCGATCCGCCGAAGGTGATCATCGACAGCGACTACAACACGCTCGGCGACGACGGCCAGCTCGGGGTGATGGCCGCGCAATTGCAGGCGCAGGGCTCGCTGAAAGTGCTCGGCATTACCGTGGTGTCGGGCAATCAGTGGCTGAAGCAAGGTGTTGCCGATGCGCTGAAATCGGTCGAACGACTCGGCGTCGAACAACAGATCGGCGTCTATGCGGGCGCCAACTACGCGCTGACGCACGACTTCAAAACGATCCAGCGGGAACTGAAGGAATTCCCCGGCGGCGATGGCTATGTTGGCGCATGGAGCAAGCCCGAGCCGAAATCGGCTAGCGACCTCGTCGCGCCGCCGGACGGCTTCGCGACGCACACGAAGGTGCAGAGCCAGAGCGCGATCGACTTCATCGCTGAATCGGTCAAGCGGTACCCGGGCGAGGTGACGATCCTCGCGATCGGCCCGCTGACCAACATCGCGTTGGCCACGCGCGAGCATCCCGAGATCGTGCCGCTGATCAAGCAGATCATTTACATGGGCGGCGCGATCGACGTGCGGGGCAATACCACGCCCACCGCCGAATTTAACTGGTGGTTCGATCCCGCAGCGGCGAAAGCGGTGCTGCGTCTGCCGATCAAACAGACGGTGATTCCGCTCGACGTGACGGATACCGTGAAAATGGACAAGGCACTGTACGATCGCGTCGCGCACGATCCGGCGAAACAGACCATCATCACGCAACTGTTCAGGACGCTGAACGGCTACGGATACGACGGCAAGAACGGCTTCGAGACCAATCCGAACTACACGACGAACATCTGGGACACGCTGACGCTCGCTTATCTGATGCATCCGTCGTTCGCGACGCAGACCGTCGAGGAGTGGGTGGATGTGGATACGGGCTTCGGCGCCAACGATGGCAAGGCCACGGGCTACACGAGTTCGCCGCCGCCGGGGTTGCAGAAGATGACGGTCGTCAAACGATTTGATAATCCCGCGTTTTTTAATTTCTATGTCGATCTGTTGACGCGGCCGGTGCCGGTGCGGCCGTTGGACTAGTCAACGCGCGAGCGCCGCGCGCCCGCACCCGCACCCGCACCCGCTTCACGCGGGATGCAGGCCGCGCAGCAACTGACGCACGCGCGACAGATCCTGCTCGACGTGCCCGGCTTTCTCGAACAGCTCCGCGAGCCAATCGACGAACGCGCGCACGCGCGGCGACACGCGGCGGTTCTTCACATACGCGACCGAGACCGGCATCGGCACGGGTTTCCACTGCGGCAGCACTTCATGCAGCAAGCCCGAATCGAGGTAAGGCTGCGCGGCGATGCGCGCGGGCTGGATCATGCCGAGGCCTTGCAGTCCGCAGGTCAGGTACGCCTGTTCGTCGCTGACTTGTACGAAGCCGTTGAGCTTGACCTTGCGCGCTTCGCCGCCCACTTCGAAATCGAAGTCGCATTCGCGGCCGCTATGCGGCGACACGCAGTTGACCGCGACGTGCGCGCGCAGATCGTCGAGATCGGCGGGCGTGCCGTGGCGGGCCAGGTAGGCCGGACTCGCGCAGGTGACCTGATCGAGCGTGCCGAGTTGCCGCGCGACGAGATTGGAATCGGGCAATTCACCGAGCTGGATGCTGCAGTCGATTGCTTCGGAGACCAGATCGACGGTGCGGTTGCTGACGCCGATCGCGAGGTCGAGGTTCGGGTAACGGGTGTGGAAGTCGTCTAGCGACGGCAGCACGATTGCACTCGCTACCGCGCTGGGCATTTCGATGCGGAGGCGGCCGGTGAGGTTGTCGGTCGAATTACGGAGGCTGGCTTCCATTTCGTCGATGTCGGCCAGGATTTGCGCGCAGCGTTCGTAGTAGGCGGCGCCCTCCGGCGTGATGCTCAGGCGGCGCGTCGTACGGACTAACAGCGCTGTGCCCAGCAGGGCTTCCAGGTTCTGGACGATCGTCGTCGCCGTTGCACGCGGAATGTTTAATGACTCCGCTGCGCGGGTGAAGCTGTTGGTGTCCACAATTCGGATGAATGTGCGCATTGCAGTTATTCTGTCGATCACTGGGATGCTCCAAATGGTTTTCTGTTTTTTTGCCTGCGGCGGATTTGTCTTTGTTCTTAGGGCGTTGGCCTTTCCTTGATTTCCTGTCGGTCTATTGGCGTTGCCCCTGTGCGGGGCGGCACCTACTTTCTTTGCTGCTGCAAAGAAAGTAGGCAAAGAAGACAGCTCAAAACCGCTAATTCTTAAGCGGGCACCGTGCTTCACGAATGGCAGTGGTGCATCTGGAATCCGTCCCCCCGCACATTCCACGGCAGTGACAAAGCCGTCATCCATCCCACTCCGCACTACGTGCGTCGCGGTCGGGTATGCAAGGAAAACCAGAGTGTTTTTTTAGGTTGGTGAGGCCATCGGCTGCGCCTCGGCGACGCGCCGAAACAACCAATGGTTTGAGAACAGCGCTTCGGCGCGCGCAGCGCCGCCGGAAGAATGACGGCCTTGTCACTAACGCGGAGTGTGCGGAAACACAGATTCCAGATGCACCACTACCCGCGGTGGACAAAGGGACCCGCTTAAGAGTTAGCGGTTTAAAGCTGTCTTCTTTGCCTACTTTCTTTGCAGCAGCAAAGAAAGTAGGTGCCGCCCCGCACAGGGGCAACGCCAATAGACCGACAAGAAATCAAGGAAAGGCCAACGCCCTAAGAACACAGAAAAAGGGCGAAGGCAAAAAAACACAACAACAAAACAGAACCCCGCGCCGCAGGCGCAAAAAAACCACCCGCCGCGCGGCCAAAAAGTTGCTATTACTTCCGCATCGAATCCATATCAACCACAAACCGATACTTCACATCGCTCTTGAGCATGCGCTCATACGCTTCATTGATCTTCTGCATCGGAATCATTTCAATATCAGAAGTAATGCCATGCTCGCCACAGAAATCAAGCATCTCCTGCGTCTCGGCAATACCGCCAATCAGCGAACCAGCAAGGCGCCGCCGCTTGAAGATCAGATTGAACACCTGCGGCGACGGATGATCGTGCTCCGGAGCGCCCACCAACGTCATCGTCGCGTCACGCTTGAGCAGATTCAAAAACGGATTCAGATCATGCTGCGCAGCCACCGTATTGAGAATGAAATCGAAGCTATTCACATGCGCTTCCATCTCCTGCGGATTCTTCGAAACCACGACTTCATGCGCGCCAAGCCGCTTCGCATCCTCGATCTTCGACGGCGAGGTCGTAAACAGCACGACATGCGCGCCCATCGCCCGAGCCAGCTTCACACCCATATGGCCGAGTCCACCGAGGCCGACAATCCCGACCTTCTTGCCCGGGCCCACGCCCCACGTGCGTAGCGGCGAATACGTGGTGATGCCCGCGCACAGCAGCGGCGCGACACCCGCGGGGTCGAGATTCTGCGGCACGCGCAGCGTGAAAGCCTCATCGACGACCAGTTGCGTCGAATAGCCACCGTAAGTGACCTGTCCGTCGACGCGATCGACACCGTTATACGTGCCCACCCAACCGTTCTCGCAATACTGTTCGAGACCTTCCGCGCAGCTCGAACAGGTGCGGCACGAATCGACCAGACAGCCGACCGCGACCAGTTCACCGACCTTGTACTTCGTCACCTTCGGACCAACCGCGGTCACACGGCCTACGATCTCGTGGCCCGGCACGACCGGGTAGATCGTGTTCTTCCATTCGTTGCGCGCCTGATGCAGGTCGGAATGGCACACGCCGCAGTACAGCACTTCCATCTGCACGTCATGGGCGCGGGGTGCGCGGCGCTGGATTTCAAATGGGGCGAGCGGCGCGGTGGCGTCGGTCGCTGCATAGGCATACGTCGTGCTCATGGATGGCTCCAGCAAAGAGGGTGATGGCGCAACATGCGACGCGCCGGCGATGCGCAACACTCGGTTGCGGATGCGGCGGGCCGCAGCGTGAACCGGATCGGGGCGCGAGCGTTGGGGGCCACCATTGGCAAGCTGTCGGCGCATGGCGGTCGATGACCGCGCACGCTGCGCGCGTCGAAAAAGGCGATCCGGCAGGGTTCCCATCTTAGGGACCCGTCGCTGCCCGGGGAATACCTGATCGTCTTGAAGGTTTGCCTAAAACTCTGGAGGGGCAGCGCGACAGGCTGTTTGATGCTAAATTTCAAGCATTATTCTCCTGGCCGTCGCCATATCGTCATGTCCACTCAAGCTGTCGGTTCCATTCCGGAAGACCCCGCGCAACGCCGCTTGCTCGAACTGTTCAACCTGCTCGCGCCGAATGCCGGCATGACGCGCTCGAGCCTCGAAGGCGTCAGCCTGCTGCGCGCGAATCGTCCGATGCCGCGCATGCCGGTCATGTACGAGCCGAGCATCGTGATCGTCTGTCAGGGGCGCAAGCGCGGCTATCTCGGCGATCAGGTGTTCCAGTACGACGCACAGCAGTACCTGGTGCTGTCGGTGCCGTTGCCGTTCGAATGCGAGACCGAGGCAAGCGAACAGGAGCCGTTTCTCGGCATGTCGGTGCGCGTCGATCTGACGATGGTCGCCGAACTGCTGATGGCGCTCAACGAAACCCAGGGCCTCGCGCAATACGAACCGGCCGGCATGTATTCGACGCCGCTCGATGCCGCACTGAGCAGCGCGGTGCAGCGTCTGCTGGAGGCGCTCGCGTCGCCGCTCGACGCGCAAATCCTGGCGCCTGGCATCGTCCGGGAAATCTGTTATCGCGTGTTGACCGGCGAGCAGGGCGGCGCGATTCGCGCGGCGCTCACGCATCAGAATCACTTTGGCCGCATCGCGAAGGCGCTGCGGCGCATTCATGCGGACTATCACGCGTCGCTCGATGTCGATACGCTCGCGGCCGAGGCCGGCATGAGCCTCGCGGTGTTTCATGCGCAATTCAAGGCGGTCACCGCGACCTCGCCGATGCAGTACGTGAAGACCACGCGTCTGCATCACGCGCGTCTGTTGATGGTGCAGGATGGCTTGAATGCGGGCGCGGCCGCCGTGCGGGTCGGTTACGAAAGCGCGTCGCAGTTCAGCCGCGAGTTCAAGCGGCTGTTCGGCCTGAGTCCCGTCGACGAGGTCAAGCGCATGCGCGTCGCTCACGATGCGCCGCCGCCGCGCGCGCACAAGCCGGTGCCGCGTTATGTGACCGCGGTCTAAAGCCCACTGAACCAGTTGTAGCCCTGATCTTCCCAGTAGCCGCCCGGGTTCGTGTTGGTCACGAAGATCGCGGCGATGTGCTTCGGGTTCTTGAAGCCGAGCTTGGTCGGCACGCGCAGCTTCAGCGGATAGCCGTATCTGGCCGGCAGCGGCGCGTTGCGGAAATCGAGCGTCAATTGCGTTTGCGGATGCAGCGCGGTCGCCATGTCGAGGCTCGAGTAATAGCGGTCCGCGCATTTGAAACCGACGTAGCGCGCGCTCAGATCGGCACCGATCAGTTCGAGAAACGTGCGAAACGGCACGCCGCTCCATTGTCCGATCGCGCTCCATCCTTCGATGCAAACGTGACGCGTGATCTGCGAGACCCGCGGCAACCTGCGCAGTTGCTCGAGACTCCAGCGGCGTTTATCCGCAACGAGCCCCGATACTTCGAGCCGATAGGTCGAGCCGTCGATATCGGGCGCGTCGAACTCGGGATAGAACGCGTTGAACGGAAACGGATCGGTGATATCGCGCGCCGAATAGGTCGGCGCGAGTTTGTTGCGATTGAACAGCCACGCCTGCACGCGGTCGTTCCAGCGCGACATCGCCCATAGCACCTTGTCGACGGAATCGTTGTCCTGCAGGTTGCAGCCGGACAGCATCGCGAGCGCGCCGATCGATAGCGAGGAGCGCAGAAACAAGCGGCGTTGCAACTGCTCGATCCGCGGCCGGTGCTCGGCAAGCACGACGCGTGAGCGGCGCGCGTCTTCTCTATTGGCGTGCGTATCGTTCGCCATGTCGGTTCGTTGCGGGGCGCTCATGCGCGAGTCCTCTGGGAGGCTTGATCGATGCGTTGCGCGCTGCGCCGGGCGCGTCCGGTGACCATCGGCGGCAACGTGCGCGGCACCAGCAGCACCAGCAGCAGATGCACGACGACAAAGCCGACCACGCCGGCCATCGCGACGAAATGCACGCGGCGCGCAAAATCGAAGCCGCCGAACAGCGCGGTTAGCCACGACAATTGCACCGGCTTCCAGATCGACAGTCCCGATGCGACCAGTAGCACGCCGAGCAGCAGTACCAGCAGATACACCGCGCGCTGCACGGCGTTGTACTTGCCGGTCTCGTGCGGCAGTCTGAGGCGCAACGCCAGCGCCGCATCGCGCGCCACCTCGCGGGCACGCACCGGCAGCAGCTTGCGCCGCAAATGGCCGCTCGCGACGCCATGCGCGAGATACAGCAGGCCGTTCGCGCACAGCAGCCACATCGCCGCGAAGTGCCATGCGATCGAGCCGCCGAGCCATCCGCCGACCGTCGCCCACACGGGGAACCGGAACGGAAAGATCGGCGACGCGTTATAGATCGCCCAGCCGCTCATCACCATGCAGGCCATCGCGAACGCATTGATCCAGTGCGTCACGCGAACGACGAGGGGATGAACGACAAGAAATGCTTGCGAGTCGGGCATTGGCTTCAAAGACGAGAGGGATGAAGACGAACGACGCGCCGCTTTACATCGGCGGCGTCACGCCATGCTCGCCGGCCGAAATGAAATTCGCCGCCATCGCGCCGTCCGCTTCCTTGTGCGCGAACAGCACGACCTTCGTGCCGGGCGTGAGCAACGCGCGGCTGCCCGGCTCCAGACTGACGATGGGCACGTCCTGCGGAATCACGATCTTCTTCTCGCCATCCTTGTACTTGACAGTAATCGTGCGGCCGTTGCTGACCACGAGCGAGCCGACCGTGCCGTTCGTCATCGTGCTGTTCGCGCCGAGATCCCACGGCCGATGACCTTCGCCCGAGCCGCGCATGCTCGGCGGGAATACATGCACTTCGAGCGCCTTCAACGTGCCGTCGGGCTGCGGAATCGCGGCGGTGCCGACGTAGCTGTCCGGCTTGATGTCGCTGACGTTGGCGAGCGTGACGCCGCGAATCGGCGTGTCGGCGGCGAGCTTCACGTCGACGTCCTGACCATCGCGCGTGTGGACTTGGAGCAGATCGCCCGACAGCGACGTCACCGTGCCGCGCACGCCGGTCGGCGCGGCGGTCTGGGCCGAAGCCGCGAACGTCGTCGCGAGCAGCACGGCGGCGAGTGCGGGGACGGCGAGGGCGCGCAGCGTTCGTGCGCGGGCGATCTTGATTCGGGTCTTCATGAGGCAACTCCAGGAAGGGATGCAGCGTGGTGGACGGTGCGTTCAGACTAGCCGTCGCATCGGCTCATCAGAGTGACGGGAGGATGACAAAAACGTCATCAAGGGTCGATGGCGGCCACGTAGAATGGCCGCCGGGAGCGCTGCGGTTGTTCTCGAGCGCTGTCATCAGGCTTTTTTGCGCGTGCGAGTGCGGCCTTTCCGGTCGCATCGCGCGAGAGGAGCAGCGAGCATCATGAGCATTCTGGTCATCGAAGACGATCCGAAAACCGGCGACTATCTGAAGAAGGGCCTGCGCGAGAACGGCTACGCGGTCGACCTCGCGCGCACCGGCACGGACGGCCTGCATCTGGCGCTCGAGCATGAATACGAACTGGTCGTTCTCGACGTGATGCTGCCCGGCATCGACGGTTGGGAAATCATGCGGGCGTTGCGTGCGCGGTGCGATCTGCGGGTGATTTTCCTGACCGCGCGCGATCAGGTCAGCGACCGCATTCGCGGTCTCGAACTCGGCGCCGACGACTATCTGGTCAAACCGTTTTCGTTTACCGAGCTGGTGCTGCGCGTTCGCACGCTGTTGCGCCGTGGCGTGATCCGCGAGAGCGACGTGTTCGAAGTCGCCGACCTCAAGCTCGACGTATTGCGCCGCCGGGTCACGCGCGAGGGCGTCGACATTGCGCTGACCAACAAGGAGTTCATGCTGCTGCATCTGCTGGTGCGCCGCGAGGGCGAAGCGCTGTCACGCTCGCAGATCGCGTCGGAAGTGTGGGACATGAACTTCGATAGCGACACCAACGTGGTCGACGTGGCGATCAAGCGCTTGCGCGCGAAGGTCGATCACCCGTTCGAGCGGAAGCTGATTCACACGGTGCGCAGCATCGGCTACACGTTCGGCGACGGCGCATGAAACTCTGGAGCGAACGCTCGCTGATCGCGCGCACCACGTTGCTGTTCGCGTTGATCGCCTGCGCGGTGATCGGCTCGCTCGGCGCGTATTTCTATCATTCCGCCGAAGTCTCGCTGCAACGCCGCGCCGACGTCGTGCTGAGCGGCCGTGTCGAGCATTTCAGCCGCATCGTGCACGACCTTTATTCGGTTAGCGAATTAAAAAAGCGCCCGCTGCTGTTCGAGACGATGCTCGGTGCGGAAGAGGACGTGCTGATCTTCCGGCGGCCGGGCGAAGCGCCGTTCGTCGACGTGAATCCGGGCAGGCTCGCGGTGCCTGATCTACAGGGCGGCCCGGCGGGCAATCCGCCGGGTGCCGCCGACATGCGTCAGACGCGCCTCTCCGACGGCGTGCCGGTGCATTGGGCGATTGCGACCGCGACAGCGCGCGAGGATGGCGCCGAAGTCGAGGTGATCGCAGGCCATCCGATGACGAACGAAATGCGCATGCTGGCCGAATACCGCAACCGCATCGTGCTGGCGACGCTGAGCGGCATGCTGGCCGCGACGCTGCTCGCTTACGGCGTGCTGCGCCGCGCGCTGCGACCGGTTCGCGAGATCGCCACGCGGGCCGCGCAAATCAGTCCGACGAACCTGGCGGTCCGGCTCGACGACGAAGCGGCGCCGGTGGAACTGCGTCAACTCACACACGCGTTCAACGCGATGCTCGATCGTCTCGCCGACGGCTATCAACGCCTGCAGCAGTTTTCCGCCGATCTCGCGCACGAGATTCGCACGCCGGTCGGCGCCCTGGTCGGCCAAACCCAGGTGGCGCTCGCCCAGCCGCGCGAAGCCGACGAATATCAGCAACTGCTCGAATCGAATCTCGAGGAGTTGAGTCGCCTGAGCCATATCGCGGAGAACATCCTGTTTCTCGCGCATGCGGATCATGCGGCGTTGTCGATCGAGCGGCAGCCGGTCGATCTGCATGGCGAGCTCATCAGGATCGCCGACTATTTCGAAGGCCTGGCCGACGAACGCGGGATGCGTTTCGAAGTCGACGCGGCGGGCGTCGCGTCTGCCAATCCGATGCTGTGCCGCCGCGCCATCAACAATCTGGTCGTCAACGCGGTGCGTTACGGCGCGGGCGACACGATCGTGCGCCTGCGCGGCGCGCAGGACGAAGCAGGCGCGCTGGTGACGGTCGAAAACGAGGGCGAGCCGATTCCCGCCGTGCAACTCGACCGGCTGTTCGACCGCTTCTATCGCGGCGACGCGGCGCGCAGCGCGTTCACCGAATCGAACGGACTCGGGCTCGCGATCGTGAAGGCGATCATGCATCTGCATGGCGGCAGTGCGCGCGTGGTGTGTCCGCTGCCAGGCGTCGTGCGTTTCGAGCTGCGCTTTCCGGGTGCGTGACTTGCTAGCGACGTAGGTCCGGCGCAGCCTCAGCCGACGCCGCCTATACTTTTCAAAGCGCTTTGAAAGGACCGTTCGCTGCCGAACTCACCAGGAGTCGCATCATGGTCAAGCTCGCTTTGTATGTCCGTCTGGAAGCCAAGCCCGGCAAGGAGAAGGAAGTCGAGGCGTTTCTGCTCGGCGGCCTGCCGCTCGTCGAGCAGGAACCGGCCACCGCCGCATGGTTCGGTCTGAAGCTCGGTCCGTCGACGTACGCCATTTTCGACGCGTTCGACGACGAAGCCGGCCGCGACGCGCATCTGAACGGCAAGGTCGCGGCCGCGTTGATGGAGAAGGCGGGCGAGCTGTTCGCGTCGCCGCCGGGCATCGTCAAGCTGGATGTGCTGGCGGCCAAGCTGCCGGGCTGAGGTTGAGCGTTGCGTTGGCGTGGTGAACGCCTGACGCCGGCGAGCGTTACTTCGCCGTCGCGTCCGCCCCCGGCTGCGCCTCGTAGTGCGCGTGCTTTTCCTCGTACATCAGCAGGTCGGCGCGCTGCACGCCCGCTTCCAGCCGATCGCCGCGCTGGCAGGTCGCCGCGCCCATCGAGAAGCTCCCACAGCGATACCGGCGAATGCTCGAAGAGCCCGCGCGCGTATTCTTCCGTTGCGCGACGCGGCGCCGCGCGCCTTCGAGCTCGGTGATGTCTTCGGTCGACACCAGCACGCGGTCCCAGCGTTCCTCGTGACCGGGCAGCACCGCGCCTTTCAGCAGTACGTCGAGGCGCCGTCCACCGAGCGTGTAGTTGACCGTGTGGCTCGTGAAGTTCGACTGTCCGGCCCACAGCTGTCACAGCTCTTCGAGGTGCGTTTTCAGCATGTCGTCGCGCAACACCGAGGCGAGATTGCTCGTCAGCGTGTCGAAATCGGCGGCCTCGAATTGCGTGAGCGTCTGGCGATTGACCTTGATCACGCGGATGCGATGAGCGCATTCGGCGACGCGGCGCGGGTCTTCGGCGAAATGGGCGCGCAGATCGGTCACGCCGGTGAAGCGCAGGCGGCGACCGAGGTCCGCTATTTCTGATCGTCGCGCGCCGCGCGCGTGCCGATGTACTCGTACTCCTCGGTATTGAGCCGCGAAATGCGCAGTTCGACCGCGCTGCGGTGATACGAGTACGCGATGCGCCGGATCTCGAGCAGCGGCGCGCCGACTTCGACGCCTAGTTGTGTGCTTTCGAGCTCATTGGCGAGCGCAACGCTCACATGCTCATCGGTCTCGACCACGTTGATGCCGAAACCGTCCTGATAGAAGTTGTACAGCGTGTTCGGCCGGTTGCGCAGCTTGCTTTCCGTCAAGCCGGGAAACAGCGCTTCGGGCACGGTGATATGTTCGATCAGCACGGTCTTGCCGTGCAGCGCGAGCCCGTTGACGAACTGCAGAACGCGCGCGCCGGTGTCGATGCCGAGCGCGGCGGCCGCCTCGCGCGAGGCACGCGCCTTCCTGAACCCGATCAGCGTGACGACCGGGTAGGCCTTGTCGCCGTCGCGCCGCACGATGCGAAAGAAGCGGAAGAAGTGCCGGTCGCGCTGATGCATCGCCACGAACGTGCCGAGCCCCTGATGACGGATCAGAATGTTCTCGGCGCACAGTTCGTCGATGGCTTTGCGCAGCGTGCCGATCGACACGCCGAAGCGTTCGGCGAGGCGCTTTTCCGAAGGAATGCATTCGCCGCCTTTCCATTCGCCGGCCGCGAGCGCCGCGAGAATCGCGCTCTTGACCTCCTTGTACCGTGTGCCTCCCACTGCGGGCGCATTGATCGCGAGCGTGCTCATGAAAACCTCTGGGATACGCGAGTCGTGCCGCTCGCCGGGGTTGAACCTGCCCTGATTCTAAACGACCAGGTCATCTAATCCATCTGGATGAATCGTATGTTGTCGGTGAATCGCGACAAGGGCCCGGTTCTCGCTCAGTCGTCTTACACATATAGATGACCTAGTTGACATTGGGTAAGTCGCCGCCTAATATCGATTCACCGCGGCGCACCTGGCTGCGCTGCCCCGGCGGCACCCTCACCGCATTCAAACTACGAATGGAGACGCTCATGAGCAATCCCACGGCAGACATCAACGACACCGCAGCGGGCGCGTCGGCGCCGCGCAGAACGATCCACATCGTGCTGCACGAGGCGAAAGACACGGTCGGCGTGGCGGTGGTCGAGGGCATCAAGGCGGGCACGCTGCTCAACGCATGGATCATGGACGACGACGAAATCGTCACCGTGCCGGCGAAGCAGGACATTCCGATCGGTCACAAGATCGCGCTGAAGGACATGGCCGTTGGCGACACGGTGTTCAAGTACGGCGTCGACATCGGCAAGGTGGTCGCGCCGATCAAGGCCGGCGAGCACGCCCACGTGCACAACATCAAGACGAAACGCTGGTAGGCAGAGCAGCGCCGCGCGCGCCGCGCTCGACGGCATGATGCTGCCGTTCGGCGGCGCGAAAGGCGCGATGCTGGCGCTCGTGGTCGAGCAACTGGCCGCCGCGCTGAGCGGCGCGAACTTCGGCTGCGACGCGGGCTCGTTCCTGACCGAGGAGGGCGAGCGCTCGCGCATTGGCCACCTGTTCTGAGATGATGCTGATGGATGACGACGTGCGCCTGCCCGGTTATCGCCGGGAGCAGCTTGCGCAGGCGGCATACGAGGAGGGCGTCGAAATTCCGGATGCGCTGATCGCGCAACTGGAGGGCCGCGCTTAAACGAGCGTCCCAGCGCACCTGACCGATCTCACCCGACTGGACACGCCGTCGAAAAAAGCGCATAGCTGAAAGCGAAACCGAAACTATCGGTGCGCCGGATAGTTTTGCTCGCAAATCGCGATTTCCCTTGTGAGGCAGGTGCGAATACGATGATCGGTATCGTATGAGCAGCGCGTATGACGCGCGCTTCGGCCCACCAGAAGCAACGACGGAGATGGCCATGGAGCACCACGCCCGCACGCAGAACGAACGGCTCGATGTCAAGACCACCACCTGCTACATGTGCGCGTGCCGCTGCGGCATCCGCGTGCATCTGCGCGACGGCGAGGTGCGCTATATCGACGGCAATCCGGAGCATCCGCTCAATCAGGGCGTCATCTGCGCGAAGGGTGCCTCCGGCATCATGAAGCAGTACTCGCCCGCGCGCCTTACGCAGCCTTTGATGCGCAAGGCCGGCGCGCAGCGCGGCAGCGCGCAGTTCGAGCCGGTCTCGTGGGACACCGCGTTCGACGTGCTCGAAAAGCGTCTCGCCGCGATTCGCTCGAGCGATCCGAAGAAGTTCGCGCTGTTCACGGGCCGCGACCAGATGCAGGCGCTGACCGGCCTGTTCGCCAAACAGTTCGGTACGCCGAACTATGCGGCGCACGGCGGCTTTTGCTCGTCGAACATGGCGGCCGGCATGATCTATACGATCGGCGGTTCGTTCTGGGAATTCGGCGGACCGGATCTCGACAGCGCGAAGCTGTTCTTCATGATCGGCACCGCGGAAGATCATCATTCGAATCCGCTGAAGATCGCGATTGCGAAGTTCAAGCGCGCGGGTGGCCGCTTCATCGCGATCAATCCGATCCGCACCGGCTATGCGGCGATCGCGGACGAATGGGTGCCGATCAAGCCCGGCACCGACGGCGCGCTGTTCATGGCGTTCCTGCACGAACTGATCGCCGCCGACGCGTGGGATCACGAGTTCGTGCAGCGCTACACGAACGCGGCGGAGCTGATCGATCTCGACGAAGCGAGCGAAAACTTCGGTTTGTTCGTGCGCGATCCCGAACGGGCCGAAGGCAATTCGCTGTTTCCGCAGAATCATCTGTGGTGGGACCCGGCCACCCAGCGCGCGGTGCCGCATCATGCGAGTGGCGTGAGGCCTGCGCTCGACGGCCGTTACACGCTCGACAACGGCAAGCCGGTAACGCCGTCGTTTGCATTGCTGCGCGAGCGCGTCGCCGAGTGCACGCCCGAATGGGCGGCGGCGATCACCGGCATCGCGGCCGAGACGATCCGGCGGCTCGCCGGCGAGATGATCGAGACGGGCCGCCGGCACCGCATCACGCTGCCGATCCGCTGGACCGACGCGTGGGGCGAAACGCATGAGACGGTCACGGGCAACCCGGTCGCTTTTCATGCGATGCGCGGGCTCGCCGCGCATTCGAACGGCTTTCAGTCGATCCGCGCGCTCGCCGTGCTGATGTCGCTCCTGGGCACGATCGACCGGCCCGGCGGCTTTCGTCACAAGTCACCGTTCCCGCGCGCGGTGCCGCCATCGGCGAAACCACCGAACGACCCCGCCGCGGTGAAGCCCAATACACCGCTTGCGACGGGTCCGCTAGGCTGGCCCGCCGCACCCGAGGATCTGTTCATCGACGAACACGGCGGCCCGGTGCGCATCGACCGGGCATTCTCGTGGGAATATCCGCTCGCGGTGCACGGCGTCATGCACAGCGTGATCACCAACGCGTGGCGCGGCGATCCGTATCCCATCGACACGCTGATGATTTTCATGGCCAACATGGCGTGGAATTCGTCGATGAACACGATGAAGGTGCGCGAGATGCTCGCCGACAAACACGCGAACGGCGACTACAAGATTCCGTTTCTCGTCGTGTGCGACGCGTTCCAGTCGGAGATGACCGCGTTCGCCGATCTGATCCTGCCAGACACGACTTACCTCGAACGTCACGACGCGATGTCGATGCTCGACCGGCCGATCTCCGAGTTCGACGGCCCCGTCGATTCGGTGCGTGTACCGGTCGTGCCGCCGACCGGCGAATGCAAGCCGTTCCAGGAAGTGCTGATCGAACTGGCGTCGCGCCTGAGGTTTCCGGCGTTCACCAATGCGGATGGCGGCCGGCGCTTTCGCGACTATCCGGACTTCATCGTCAATCACACGACCTCGCCCGGTTCCGGCGTCGGCTTTCTGATCGGCTGGCGCGGCAAGGACGGCGACAAGGCGCTCGTCGGCGAGCCGAATCCGAATCAATGGGAGCAGTACGCGAAGAACAACTGCGTATTCCATTACCGCTTGCCCGAGACCTTGCAGTACATGCGCAACTGCAACGGACCGTATCTCGACTGGGCGGTCAAAAACGGTTTCCGCAAATTCAGCGAACCGATTCTGATCCAGCTTTACTCGGACGTGATGCAGAAGTTCAGGCTCGCCGCGCAAGGACGCACGAGCGGCCGGCAGCCGCCCGACCATCTGCGCGCGCGCGTCGACAGGTACTTCGATCCGCTGCCGTTCTGGTACGCACCGCTCGAAAGCGCGGCGACGGATCTCGCGCGATTCCCGCTCGCCGCGGTCACCCAGCGGCCGATGGCGATGTATCACTCGTGGGATTCGCAGAACGCGTGGCTGCGGCAGATTCATGGGGAGAACTACCTTTATGTGAATCCGAAAACGGCGAGCGGGAACGGCATCGCCGACGGCAGCTGGATCTACGTCGAATCGCAATGGGGCCGGGTGCGCTGTATGGCGCGCTACAGCGAGACCGTCGAACCGGGCACCGTATGGACGTGGAACGCGATCGGCAAAGCGGCGGGCGCATGGAATCTCGGTCCCGACGCGAACGAATCGCAGCGCGGCTTCCTGCTCAATCACCTGATCACCGACGAGCTGCCGGGCTGCGACGAGGCACCCGCGCGCATGTCGAACTCCGATCCGGTGACGGGCCAGGCCGCCTGGTACGACGTGCGCGTGCGCATCTATCCGGCCGAAGCCGACGCGCGGCACACGCTGCCGCAGTTCGAGGCGATGCCCGAATTGCCCGGCGCGGTTGCACAGAAGAGTGTGGTGTCGCGCATCGTCCAGACCTATTTCGCGGGACGCGGAGAGTTCGCGGCTCGCCTGCGCGGGACGTTGCGCCGCGCCGAAACTAACGGCGACGACCGCTAAAGCCACGGCAAGGAGCTTGCAATGACCCAGATGGCGCTGGTGATCGATCTGAATGTATGCGTGGGATGCCAGGCGTGCGTGACGAGCTGCAAGGAATGGAACACGTCAGGCGAATCGGGCAGCCTCGCCGATTTCAATCCTTACGACGCGGACCCGTCCGGCACGTTCTTCAACCGTGTGCAGAGTTTCGAAGCGGGCAGCTTCCCCGACACGGAGATGATCCATTTTCCGAAGTCGTGCCTGCATTGCGAGGACCCGCCGTGCGTGCCGGTGTGTCCCACGGGCGCGAGCTACAAGCGCAAGGAAGACGGTCTCGTGCTGGTCGATTTCGATCGCTGCATCGGCTGCAAGTATTGCGCGTGGGCGTGCCCGTACGGAGCGCGCGAACTCGACGAAGCGCGCAAGGAGATGACCAAGTGCACGCTGTGCGTCGATCGCATTCATGACGAGCATCTGTCCGAGCGCGATCGCAAGCCGGCCTGCGTGCTCGCCTGTCCGACATCCGCGCGGCTGTTCGGCGATATCCACGATCCGGAGTCGGTAGTGTCGCAAGCGATCCGCGAGCGCGGCGGCTATCAGTTGATGCCGGAGTGGGGCACGCGTCCCGCGAATCACTATTTGCCGCGCGTGCCGATCACGTCCGCGAGTTGCGGCGGCGACGGGTGCTCGTGCAAATCGTCAGGAACGACCACCGGCGATGCCACGCACCCGTCGGGCTCGCCCGACTCGCAGCTCGAAGGGCAGCTCGCGCATGGCGAAGTGCATCTCGCGTCGATCGCGAAGCGCATTTGAACGACAACGAGGCCACACGATGAATCCGGCTTTTTCCGTAGTCTTCCTGACCACGCTGAGCGGCGCGGCGCAGGGGCTGTTGATCGCGCTCGTCGGCGTCGAGAGTGCGGCGTGCCTGGGCGTCGTTGCGCAACCCGCCGCCACCGCGTTCTACGTGAGCGGCGCGGCGCTCGCGGTGCTGCTGGGCGGTCTTGGTCTGATCGCGTCGTTCTTCCATCTTGGCCATCCGGAACGCGCGTGGCGCGCGATCGCGATGTGGCGCACCTCGTGGCTGTCGCGCGAATGCCTGTGCCTGCCGGCGTTTCTGGCGTGCGCGTGCCTGTATGGCGTCGCGCACTGGCTCGGCTCGCCGTGGTCGCTCGCGCTCGGCTGGCTCGGTGTGCTCGCCAGCGCCGCGCTGTTCGTCTGCACCGCGATGATCTATGCGTGCCTGCGCTTTCTGCAGGAGTGGGCGACGCCGCTGACGCTGGTGAACTTCGTGCTGCTCGGCTGCGCATCGGGCTTGACGCTCGCGACCGCACTGAGCGCATGGTTCGCGCCCGCGCTGACGGCGGGACTGGCGGTCTGCGCGTGCCTGCTGACGCTCGCCGGTTGCGCGAGCCGCTACGCGTCGCTCATGCGCAATGCGCGCTTGCGGCCGAAATCGACGGTGCAGAGCGCAACGGGCATCCGCAATCCGAAGCTCGTGCAGGTGTCACGAGGCTTCACCGCCGGTGCGTTCAATTTGCGCGAGTTCTTTCACGGCAAATCGGCGCGGACGTTGCGTGGCGTCAAATGGGGCTTTCTCGCGGGTGCGTTCGTCGTGCCGGTCGTGTTGATCGTGCTGGGCGCGGGGCTGCGTTCGCCTGGCGGGTCGTTCGGCTTGCTGGCCGCGGCTTGTCTCGTGCAGTATGCGGGGCTCGTGGCGGAGCGCTGGTTTTTCTTCGCGGAGGCGAAGCATCCGCAGAATCTTTACTACGCGAAGGTGGGGTGAGGCATCGCCTTCAACGAGCGCGTTCGGCCTGGGTGCCAGCGCGCTCCTCGCCTCACACTACCCGCACGCCCCCACCTCCCCACACGCAGTACAAAAATCGCAGCCGTCCTTGCGAATCACCGCATTCGCGCCGCACGAAGCGCATTTGCGTCCGAGCATCGTGTGCAGTCCTTGCGTGCCGTTCGGCTGCAGCAAGGTGTCGGCGCTATCCGCTGGATTCGGACGGATGCCGAAATCGGCGGACAGCGCCATGTCGGTTTTCATGTGCCCGCGCGGCAAACGCGCGAGCATCCGCGACGCGACCTGATTGCCCTCGGCGTCGAGAAAGCCGCGTCGATACAGGATTTGCTGGATCGCGAACGCGAGCGCCGCCACTTCGGAATCGTGCCAGCGCGGCGCGCGATGACCGTCGAGACGCTGCACGTCGCCAAGCCGCACCTGTCCGCGATCCCATGACACCTTGCGCATATCCTGCAGATTGCGCGCAACGAAGCCGCCGCGCGCGGCCAGCGACAGTGAACGCATCGTCGCGGTGATCCACTGCTGCGACTCGTCGCGCTGACCGGTCGGAATGAAGAACTCGATCGGCCGCTCGATCGACACGTCCTCGCCGCCGAGCCGCCCCGTCACCTCGATGAAGGACGCCGCGACATACAGCGACTTCTTGCCCGCCTGGGTCAGATACTCGACCTTCTCGATGATCGCCGGCAACTCGCCTCTGGGCCGATGATCGATCGCGATGCGCAGCGGGTCCTGGTCCATCTCGGCGAGCGTGTCGTCGGCCTGCGCGGGCGTCACGCTCAGCACCGCGCCGAGCGTGTCGTTGGGGCGATAGGTGGCAAGGCCCTTCAGCCCGCTTTTCCATGCATCGAAGTAGAGGCTTTCGAACGCGTCGAACGGATAGTCGGCTGGCACGTTGACGGTCTTCGAGATCGACGTGTCGACGTACGGCTGGACGGCCGCCATCATGTCGAGATGGTCGCGCGCCGACATCTGCAGCGCGCTGACGAAATAGTCGGGCAGCCGGCTCACGTCGCCGCCGAGCTCGCGATAGAGCCGGTACGCGTAGTCCTCGACGTCGAACGATTCGCGGCCGCCGTCGGCCATCACTTTCACGCGCGTATAAGTCCACGAGAACGCCGGCTCGATGCCGTTCGACGCGTTGTCGGCGAACGCGAGGCTCACGGTGCCGGTCGGCGCGATCGACAGCAGGTGGCTGTTGCGAATGCCGTCGCGGCGGATCGCCTGCTGAATGTCATCGGGCAGGCGCGACGCGAACGTGCCGGCTTCCAGATAGCGCGCGGCGTCGAACAGCTCGAACGCGCCGCGCTCCTTCGCGAGCTCGACCGACGCGCGATACGCCTCGTCACGCATCAGCCGCGCGATGCGCACCGCGAAATCGCGGCCTTCCTGCGAGTTGTAGCGCAGGCCCATCATCACGAGCGTATCGCCGAGGCCGGTGAAGCCGACGCCGATGCGCCGCTTCGCGCGCGATTCGTCGTATTGCTGCGGCAGCGGCCACAGCGTGACGTCGAGCACGTCGTCGAGAAAACGCACCTGCGTGCGGGTGCGCCGCGCGAGGCCGTCCCAGTCGAACGAGGGCTGGCGGCCCTGCAACTGCGCAAACGGATCGACGACGAAGCGCGTCAGATTGAGCGGCCCCAGATTGCAGCAGCCGTAGGCGGGCAGCGGCTGCTCGCCGCACGGATTGGTGGCGCGGATCGTTTCGACGGCGCGCAGATTGTTGTCCTCGTTCATCCGCGAGATGAACACGATGCCGGGCTCGGCGACGTCGTACGTCGAGCGCATGATGCGGTCCCAGATCGCGCGCGCCGGGTGTTCGCTGTAGACCCACAGGCCGTCTTCGCGCTGCCGCACGTCGCCGGCCGCGCGCAGCGCCGGCGACGGCTCGGCGCGATGGACCAGTTGCCACGGCTCGTCGTTTTCGACCGCGCGCATGAACTCGTCGGTGACGCTGACCGACACGTTGAAGTTGTTCCAGCGTCCCTTCGAATGCTTGGCCTCGATGAATTCGAGCAGGTCAGGGTGGTTGCAGTCGAGCACCGCCATCTGCGCGCCGCGCCGCGAGCCCGCGCTTTCGACGGTACGGCACGACGCGTCGAACACGTCCATGTAGCTGCACGGACCCGAGGCGGCCGAACTCGTGGTGTGAACGCGCGCCCCCTTCGGCCGGATCGCGGAGAAGTTGTAGCCGACGCCGCCGCCGCGCCGCATCGTTTCGGCCGCCTGCAGCAGGGCCACGTAGATGCCGGGCAAGCCCTGTTCATCGACGCCCTGGATCGAATCGCCAACCGGCTGCACGAAGCAGTTGATCAGCGTCGCGGCGATGCCGCTGCCCGCCGCGCTCATGATGCGGCCCGCGCCGAGCGCGCCGTGGCGCATGTTGTCGACGAACTGTTCCTCGACCGACGCGCGCAACTCGGGCGGCTCGGCCTCGGCGACACCGCGCGCGACGCGGCGATATACATCGTCGGCCGATTGCTCGTCGCCTTTCGCATACTTTTCGAGCAGCACGTCGAGAGAGAACTGCTGCGGCGGGATCAGCAAAGCGGGAGGAGCGGAGGAGGCGGGAGGCGTGGAAGCGGCGTTGGCCGCGCGGGTTTGCGGCGTGTCTTCTGCCATGATCGGCCCTCAAACGGCGTCGCGGCGGGCGCGGCGCGGTGGTGGAAGGCGCGCGGCCGGCACCGGATAGCGAGCCGGCGGTCGGGCGGGCGCAACGAGTCCACCTTAACGCACGAGGCGCGGGGCGGCAACCGGCAGCGGGGCCGGCGCGGCGCCGCATCTTGCGATGCCGCGGCCGCCGGGCACGCGCTCGCTAAGGGCACGTAGGCAGTAGGGAGATCGCCCCCGGAACAACGAATTGAAACCCGCGCTTGGTGCGCGGGACTCGGGAACGTTCCGTGCGTCAGGCCGCTTCAAGCAGCGGTTCGAGGATTTCCGCGCAGATCATCGCGGACGCATTCGACGGCGCCGGGCGCTCGGCCGGCTTGAACACAGGGTCACCGCGACGGATCTTGCGGCGCGACACCGCGCAGGTGCCGGAAGAATGCGCCGAGCGACGGCGCCAGCGCTGCTCACCGTAGTGGCAGCGGCCCGGCTCGACCCAGCGGATCACCAGCGTCGTGTCGGAGCTCTCGAGAATTTCGATGCGTACGCCATTGCTACCGTCGAGGGGGATGGACTCCAGGGTCATCATCGGCTCCGTATTGTGGAGTGCCGAATTTAGTCCCACGCGCCCCGGATAGCTATTGTGTCACCGTTGAAACACCGTTCCGGAATTAGCAATAATCAGACTTGACATTTGCGATTCGCCGAAATGACAGGCGTTGCAAGCATTTTTTATGTGATTTTTTAATAATGCATATTTTTGCAACGCTGTGTTGCCTGTGGCGCGACGAGGAGGGCGGCCGGGAAAGAGGCGGCAACGCTTCCTTTAAGATGTCGAATGTCGGGCGGCGAACTGAGCCGTCAGTGTAGCGGGTTTGAATTTTTCAGGTCGGCTCGCGCGCACACCGTTCAAAAACACAAGAGTTCACATGATTCCACGCCCTCCCGCAGTCCCCCCCAACTCTCCCGAAGCGTCGTCCGTCGCCGCCGAGCGCCTGAAAAAGCAGAAGGCGGCATCGCTCGTGCTGTATATCGGTCTCGCGCTGCTCGCATTGTGGGTGGTGCGCGATTTCATCGTGGTGGTGGCGTGGGCCGGGGTCGTCGCGATCGCGCTGTGGCCGCTGCTGCACAAGGTGGCGGGCAGCCACTGGTTCAAGGGGCGCGCGACCTTGCTCGCGACGGTCTTCACGCTGGTGATCGCCGTGCTCGTGCTGCTGCCGGTCGGGCTCGGCATCGCCCAGGCGCTGCGCGAGGCGCACGAGCTGAACGACTGGTTCCGCAGCGTGCAGGAGAACGGCATCGCGCTGCCGGACTTCATCAACCGTCTGCCGTTCGGCGTGCAGCAGATCACTTCCTGGTGGCAGGCCAATCTTGCTCAGCCGCTGCGCGACTCGGCCGCGATGAAAGGCTTGCACAGCAATACGGTGATGACGCTCGGCCGGCAATTCGGCGCGCGCGCCGCGCATGCGGCAATGGTGTTCGCGTTCATGCTGGTCACGCTGTTCGTGATTTTTCAGGCGGGGCCGCGGTTGTCCGGCTCGCTGCTGAAGGCCGCGCGACGCGGTTTCGGCGATAGCGGCGCGGACCTCGTCGCGCATATGGGTACCGCGGTGCGCGGCACCGTGTCGGGGTTGATCGTGGTCGGCGTCGGCGAAGGCCTGTTGCTTGGCGTCGCCTACTTCGTGACCGGGCTGCCGCATGCGGCGCTGCTCGGCTTCGTCACGGCGATCGCCGCGATGCTGCCGTTCTGCGCGCCGATCGTGTTCGGTCTTGCGGCGCTGTGGCTGCTCGTGCAGGGCTCGATGGTCGCGGCGGCCGGGCTGCTGGTATTCGGCGCGGTCGTCGTGTTCGTCGCCGAACACTTCGTGCGGCCGGTGCTGATCGGCAGCTCGACGCGCCTGCCGTTTCTGCTCGTGCTGTTCGGCATTCTCGGCGGCGCGGAGACGTTCGGGCTGCTGGGGATTTTCATCGGCCCCGCGTTGATGACGGTGCTGATGGTGCTGTGGACCGATCTCGTGGAGTAGCGCGGGTGCCGAGGGACGCGGGGCCGGGCGGCCGTGCGCCTCGCGTGCCGCGCCGGCTCAAGGGCGCTGATTCGACGGATGCTCCTGCGCCGGCGGCTTCACGCAGCCGAGCGTGTATTTGAGCGCGGCGGGCAACAGCGCGCTCCACACGTCCCACGTGTGGCCGCCGTCGATGATGCGCAGCGCCGCCGGATTGCCCGCGAGCCGCAGATGCGTGTACAGCAGCGAGGCGTCGGCCTGGATGTCGAGGTCGTCGTCGCCGGATGCGATGAACATCGGTAGGCGATACGCCTGGCTCATGTAGCGGTCCCACTGCGCCGGATAGTTGAGCTCGTGCCACACGCGCGGATCGAACTGGCGCTCGCCGAACACGCCGACCCGCCGCGCCGCCGACGCGCGCGGCGGCTCGTTCGTGTAGATCGCCGGACTGAGCAGCAGCGCGCCGCAAAACATCTCGGGCTGCGTCAGCGCGTAGCGCAGCGCGCCGAAGCCGCCCATCGACACACCGCCGATCATCCGGCCTCCGCGCTGCGTCGCGACCGCGTAGTGCGTTTCGATCTCGGGCAGCAGATCGTCGAAGAACGCGCTCTCCATCTTTTCCTTGCGGTCGACGTACCAGTCCGTGCCGCCTTGGGGCATCACGATGACGACCGGGGCAATCTCCTTGCGCTCGATCAGCGTGTCCGCGGCGTTCTGCAAATGACCTTGCGTGAGCCAGTCGTTGGCGTCGCCGTTATTGCCGTGCAGCAGGTAGAGCACCGGCAGGCGCGGACCGTCCGCGCGATAGCCGCCCGGCAGGTAGATCGTGTAGTTCCAGTCGCGGCCGAGCGCATCGGAATGGAAGCTGCGGCTCGCGACCGTGCTCGCGAATGCGGGCGCGCCGACGGCGCAGGCAAGCAGTGCGAGGGCGAAACTGAGGAATCGACGCATGTCAGTAGGGAAGGACGGCGGGCGCGGGACTCGCGCGCGGCCGTCATGCTATCAGCATTGGCGCCAGATTTGAGATGGAAAGTGGCGCAGAGAAGGACGGCGCTTTATGCGCGCAAAGTTCTACGGGCGCCAAGGGTAGGTCAAGTGCCCCGATAATCGCGACGCGTCAGGGACGCGCTCGAAGGGCGCTCGAAACGTTGCCGAAAAGTTCTTCAGCCCGACGTCCGCAGCCGCCCGTCCACGAGCCGCCCGACGAACCGCTTCAGCGGTTCCACGGCCAACGCGACGGCAAACAGCGCGCCGACCGCGGCCGCATCGGCGAGCAGTCCGAGCGGATAGTTCAGGTAACCATCGGTCGCCGCGTAGAGCAGCGAGTCGATCACCAGCGAAATCACCGCGCCGGCAATGAAGCACAGCAAACCCTGACGCCCGATCACGCCGACCCACGGCAGCCGCCGCGCGACCTTCTTCGCCCAGCCGAGTTCGACCAGATTGGCGACGAGCCATGCGATCGCGAGGAAGTTCCCAGCGCGCAGATAGGACAGGTTCTGCTTGAGGCTCGCGGCAAGTGGCGCATGCAGCACAACGAGCTTGTAGTACGCGGCGCCCACGACCACCGCGAACGCCAGCACGCTGACGAGCCACCCGAATCGATGCGCGCTGGTGCGCTGATACACCGGCTGGCAGCGCGCGAGCACGCCGAGCACGAACATCAGTTGCCACGCGAACGGGTTGAAGTCCCAGTGCATGTCGGGCGCGGCGGGAAGGTACTGGCTGACCGCCGGTGCGCCGGCCCACAGCGCGACGCTGCCGGCGACCAGCAGCCAAGGCTTGCTGCGCGCGAACGGCAGGATCGCGGGCACCAGCAGCGCGAAGAACGCGTACATCGGCAGCACGGACGCGAGGTACGGCTGGCGGCGTAGCAGCACGATGTCGCGCAGCGCGGCAAGCGGCGTGTCGATCAGGTCGTCGAGATCGGTCGTGGCGAGATTCGGCCCGTCGATGCTGAATGCGGTTAGCACCGCGCTGACCAGCAGCATCAGCCCGGCGGTGACGAGAAACGCGCGATAGATCTCGAACGAGCGGCGCAGGAAGCGGCCGCGCGCGATCGTCTCATTGCGCCGCTCGGCCAGCGTCGCATAGGCGGTGGCGGTCGCGAAGCCGCCGAGGAACACGAATACTTCGGCGGCATCGCACAGCGCGTACGCATGCAGCGTCACGCGCGACAGAATGCTGCCGCCGATGTGATCGACGACGATGATCAGCAGAACCAGTCCGCGGAAAAAGTCGAGCTCGATCAGGCGGGAAGATGACTTGGCCATTGTTTGCGTCAAAAGCAGCCCCGTGCGACGGCGCGCTGATCCAGCGCGGCGGGCGTCTCACAAGGCTTTTTAATATGGGATTGGGTGCTGCGGCGGTGAGGTGATCCGTGCTGGCGTCGCCTGTGGCCCATCTCGCCACGCTCGACCGGTATCGCAAGGCGGCCGTGTCAGCGGGCTGTGAAGATGACCTTCGCGGTGACGCCGAGTTCCGTTGCATCGCAGCAAAGGCGCAGATTATATTTCTTTTCATGACGATGACGCAGCGAGACCGCAGCAGCGGCTGCTGTTTACCTGAAGCGACGTTACGAAAAAAGAGGCAGCAGCGCGCAGTGGAGAATTAGCAACATTCTCGATGCTTGGCGCATCCACTCATGGACGGCCAGACGATGTCGTGTGAGGATTTCCGGAAAAGCGCAGCCATTGGAGCAGTCTTCAGAACTGCTGGAACAGTGACGAGAATAAAGAGCAAAGAGAACAAAGCGGCCGGATCGAGTTGTCCTATCACTCGAGGTGCAGGGAGATCATCATGAACAAGCAAGTGCTCGCGCTGGCTGTCTCCATTGCTGCGTCTGCCGTTCTTGCCGCGCCTGCCGCCGCGCAGACTAGCGTCACGCTGTACGGCGTGATCGACGAAGGCATCAACTACACGAACAATGTCGGCCACGGCCATGTTTATGAACTCGCCAGCGGTCTTGCGCAGGGAAGCCGCTGGGGCCTGAAGGGCTCCGAAGATCTCGGAGGCGGCCTGAAGGCGATCTTCCAGCTCGAGAATGGTTTCGATCTGAATTCCGGGCGGCTCGGGCAGGGCGGCCGCCTGTTCGGCCGGCAGGCTTTCGTCGGACTCAGTTCACAGGCGTACGGTACGCTGACGTTCGGCCGGCAATACGACTCGGTCGTCGATTATCTCGCGCAGACCACGGCCAACGGCAATTGGGGCGGCGAGCTGTTCTCGCATCCGTACGACAACGACAACACCGACAACACGTTCCGCCTCGACAACACCGTCAAGTACACGAGCCCGTCGATCTCGGGCTTCCAGTTCGGCGGCACCTACAGCTTCAGCAACGACACGAACTTCGCCAACAATCGCGCCTACAGCTTCGGCGGCCAGTACACGTACGGCGGGCTGCTGGTCGCGGCCGCCTATCTGCAGGCCGACAATCCGGGCAACGGCTCGAACGGGGCGATCACCGCGAACGACGCCGGCTTCGTCGCGACGCGCCTGCGCGTGTTCGGCGGCGGCATCACCTATACGTTCGGACCGGCGACGGCGGGCTTCGTCTATAGCAACTCGAACTACCTGGAGCCGACCGCAAACGGCTATCTCGGCATCGAGCCGCTGGTGCCGCTCGTGCCCGTCACACCGCCGGGCGTGCTGCTGAATTCGCTCAAGTATCAGAACTTCGAGATCAACGGCAAATATCAGATTTCGCCGGTGTTGTTCGTCGGCGCGCAGTACGTGTACACGATGGAAACCTACGACGCATCGAACGGCGGCGTGAAGCCGCGCATCCATACGTTCGGCCTGATGGCCGACTACAACCTGTCCAAACGCACCGACCTCTATCTGCAGGGCGCCTATCAACAGGTCACCGGCGATTCCACGCTATCGATCCTCGATTTCGCATTCATCCCCGGCACGCAGTCGCCGTCGTCGACGTCGAAGCAGGTCGTCGTGCGCGCGGCGATCCGGCATAAGTTCTAGTTCGCTGCCCTTCAAACGCAGATCGGCCAGCCTTCGGATTTCGAAGGCTGGCTTTTTTTGCGCCCTCCGACGCGACGCATGGCTATTCAAGTTCTCCTCGCGCCTGCCGATAAGTCGAATGTCAACAAGTCTGAACGCGCCGCGGCGAAGCGGTGATGTGTGCGTCGTTGGCGTCCCGATACACGTGCGGGTCGTAACGCGGAAATACGGCTCGTAACGTCTGTATCAGAGTGTGTGGGGAAGGGCGTTTTTATTAAACGACACTTTAGAATTCCGCGAGAAATTTGATCGACAAGCAGGCAGGAAATGAGCGCCATACGAGGCGGCCTCGCCGTGCCGTCGGGAAGGCCGCGCGGCCGAAGATCGCGCACCTCGTCCGCGGCATCGGGCTATCCGGCTTGCGCATCCATACAGCAGGAGTCGAACAGGATGAGAAAGCGTTTCGACAGAACGTTATTGGCCAGTATCGCCGGCGCGTGGGTCGCGCTGGCCGTCAGCGGTTGTGCGAACGTCGGGCAGCCGAATGTGCAGAACGGTGCGGCAACCAGCGCCAACGCGGCGTCCGGCGTGCCGGCGGCGAATGCGACGGGAGCGGCGTCCGGCGTGCCGGCGGCGAATGCGACGGGAGCGGCGTCCGGCGACCCGGCGGCAGCCGCGCCGCTGTCGATCGGCGCCAGCGATAACACGCCGCTGAAAAAGTCGCCGCCACTCGTGTATCGGGTCAGGCGCGGCGACACGCTCGCGCGGGTTGCGCAGCATCATCACATCAGCGTGAAGCAGTTGCAGGCATGGAACGGATTGAAGGCATCGGCGCGGCTGAAGCCGGGGCAGGTGCTGCACGTTGCGTCGCCGGAAACGGTGCGCGCGGTGCAGGCGGCCAATGCGGCGGCCGCCGCGAAGGCGGCGGCGCAATCCGCGGCGCAGCGTGCGTCACAAGCGGCAGCGCAAACGTCGTCGCAAGCTTCGACACAGTCCGCCGCGCCGGCTCCGGATGCCACCGCAGTCCGCGAGGTCACGCAGGAAACCCGCCGGCACGCGAGCAACGTGGCGCTCGCGTGGCCTGCCGCTGGCAGCGTCGTCGAAGCGTACCAGCCCGGCGAAACACGCGGCATCGAAATCGGCGGCAAAGCGGGCGATCCGGTGCGAGCCGCCGCCGACGGCAAGGTGATGTACGCGGGCACCGGACTGAACAGCTACGGCAGTCTGATCATCGTCCAGCACAACAAGGATTTTTTGACCGCGTATTCGCACAACCGCAAGCTGATGGTCAAGATGGGCGACATCGTCCGCAAGGGACAGCAGATCGCGGAGATGGGCGACGAGAACAACTCGCGTGTGTCGGTGGGGTTCGAAGTGCGGCGCGACGGCAAGCCGGTCGATCCGCTGTCATATCTGCCTCAGGGGCGCGGCTGAGCTTCCACGTTCCCGCAAAAGCTCACCTTGGATTTATTCAGCTAAACCAGGTAATTTGATCGACCGCGCATTCCGGCGGTCGACGAATCGTTGCAAAAGTACCTTCACGTCAGAGCATTCCGCTCGATCTGCGCAAGAATACCGACGATCAACCATGCGGCCTCGACCCGCAGCCGTTTATGAACGGTGAGGCAATGCAGGAGCCGGCAGGCAGCGCACGCGCCGCCGCCGTGCCTGGCGCGGATCGCCGTTACGTCGTTTGCCCTCCGCGCAGCAGCCGCGCTACCTCGCCGTGGTAATGCAGGATCGCGGGATCGGCCTGCAAGAGCGGCAGATAACGCGGCAGGAAGTGATTGTGCGGTTGATCGGGCGAGAACAGGCCGACCACGGCCTCGGCGGTCGCGAGACGGTCGCCGGCCTCGGCTTCCGCGTCGTCGAGAACTTCGTCGACGCTCGCGATCACCGTCGACAGCGGCGTCAGCCAACGAAACCCCGAGCCGTTGATCAGGACCTGCAGGAATGCCGCCGGCGTTACCGGGCCGAACTCCTTTTCGTACGCGGCGCGTTCGTGGTCGAGAATCGCCTTGTGCAGCGCAAGCAATGGTCGGCGAATCTCCGTGAGGAATTGAGTGCATTGCGGGTCGTTCATCGGCGGCTCCAGCGGCTGAGGTGATTCGACGGAATCGTGCGTCGCAACACCACGCAGTGCGATGCAGCGGGTCGCGCGATCACGCTAACGGATCGATCCGTCGATGGTAACGCATCGCTCCAGCCCACACATGCGATCCACCGCGCACAGCATGCGATGTGCCGCCTGGCACCGCCAAAGCGAACTTCTTTCGACACGACTACAATCGGCCGGTTTTCTTGCGACACCCGCTCGCTCACGGGCCGCATTTCATGGCTTATTAGCGCGACACGCCGAACAAAACCGGTGCATGTCGGCGCTCTGGTGCGGTGTCGCGATCTAAACCGCGTGACCACAACAACATCCCCATCCGGAGCCGCTCATGACAACGCTCAATATCAACGGCGAAACCCATACCGTCGATGCCCCGCCCGACATGCCCCTGCTGTGGGTGCTGCGTGATCTCGTCGGGCTGACCGGCACCAAGTTCGGCTGCGGCATCGCGCAATGCGGCGCATGCACCGTGCATCTCGATGGCGTCGCGGTGCGCTCGTGCGTGTTCCCGGCGGCGGCGGTCGGCGACCGCAAGATCGTCACGATCGAAGCGCTCGGCGCCACGCCCACGGGCCAGAAAGTGCAGCAGGCCTGGCGTGAGCTCGACGTCGTGCAATGCGGCTACTGTCAGTCGGGGCAGGTGATGTCGGCGGCGTCGCTGCTCGCGCGCAATCCCAATCCGAGCGACGCCGACATCGACGCCGCGATGGCGGGCAACATCTGCCGCTGCGGAACCTATCACCGCGTGCGCGCGGCGATCAAGCACGCCGCGAAGGGGGCCTGACATGTCCCAGGGATTGCTCGATGCACAGAACGGCGCGCAGCCGGCTGACACCGACACGCGGCATGCGCGCGGCATCTCGCGGCGCGGCTTCCTCAAATTCGGCGTGACGGTCGGCGCCGCGGCCGGCGGCGGTCTGCTGCTCGGCTTTAGCATGCCGGCCGCGAGCCAGGATCAGAAGGCGGGCAAGAGCGTGATCGGCGGCGACGCGAACGAGGCGCCGCAAAGCGGCGTGTTCGCGCCGAACGCGTTCATCCAGATCGACAACGCCGGCAAGGTCACGCTCGTGATACCGAAGGTCGAGATGGGTCAGGGCGTCTATACGTCGATTCCGATGCTGATCGCCGAGGAACTCGAAGTGCCGCTCGGCACGGTCACGCTCGATCACGCGCCGCCCAACGAAAAGCTCTTCATGGACCCGCTGCTCGGCGGGCAGTTGACCGGCGGATCGACGTCGATCCGCTTCGCGTGGGAGCCGATGCGCCGCGCGGGCGCGACTGCGCGCGTGATGCTGATCAACGCGGCCGCGCAGCAGTGGCAGGTCGATCCGGCGAGTTGCCATGCGCAGGCCGGTCAGGTGATCCACGCGGCCAGTAATCGCACCGCGAGCTATGGTCAGCTCGCGCAGGCCGCCTCCGCACTGCCCGCGCCGCAGAACGTGCCGTTGAAAGACCCGAAGGACTTCAAGCTGATCGGCACGCCGGCGAAGCGTCTCGATTCGCCGGAGAAAGTCGACGGTACCGCGCAGTTCGGCCTCGACGTGCGCTTGCCTGACATGGTTTACGCGGCGATCGCGAACTGTCCGGTGTTCGGCGGCACGCTCGCGAGCGTCGACGATACGCATGCGAAGACGATCCCCGGCGTGCGCGAGGTCATCAAGCTCGACAACGCGGTCGCGGTGATCGGCGCTCACACGTGGGCCGCGAAGCGCGGCCTGCAGGCGCTCGACATCAAGTGGAACGAAGGCGCGGGCGCGCAGGTATCGATGAAGCGCATCGTCGACGATCTCGCGGCGGCCTCGCAACATGGCGGCGCGGTGGCGCGCAAGGACGGCGACGTCGGCCGCGCGTTCGGCGATGCGAAGTCGCGCGTCGACGCGGTCTACCAGCAGCCGTTCCTCGCGCACGCGACGATGGAGCCGGTCAACGCCACGGTCCACGTGCGCGGCGACGCCTGCGAAATCTGGCTCGGCTCGCAGGTGCCGACGCGTGTCGTCGATGCGGCGGTCGCGGTCACGGGCTTGCCCGCCGACAAGATCATCGTGCACAACCATCTGATCGGCGGCGGCTTCGGACGGCGGCTCGAAACCGACATGGTCACGCAGGCCGTGAAGGTCGGCAAACAGGTGTCGACGCCGGTCAAGGTGCTATGGACGCGCGAGGAGGACATCCAGCACGACATGTACCGACCGTACTACTACGACACGATCTCGGCCGGGCTCGACGCGAACGGCAAGCCGATCGCGTGGCAGCATCGCATCGCCGGGTCGTCGATCATGGCGCGCTTCGCGCCGCCCGCGTTCAAGAATGGGCTCGACCCCGATGCGGTGGAGGTCGCCGCCGATCTGCCGTACGACCTGCCGAATCAGCTGGTCGACTACGTGCGCGTGGAACCGCACGCGGTGCCCACCGCGTTCTGGCGCGGCGTCGGGCCGACGCGCGGCACGTTCGTCGTCGAGAGTTTCATCGACGAACTCGCCGCGCACGCGAAGATCGATCCGGTGCAGTACCGGCGCGATCTGCTCGGCAAATCGCCGCGCGCGTTGAACGTACTCAACCTGGCCGCGCAAGCGGGCAACTGGGGCAGCGCGCTGCCCAAGGGGCAAGGGCGCGGCATCTCGGTGATGCACGCGTTCGGCAGCTTCTTCGCGATCGTCGTCGAGGTCGCGCTCGAGCAGGGCGAAGTGACGGTCAAGCGCGTTAACTGCGCGGTCGATTGCGGGATGTTCGTCAACCCGAACACGATCGAAGCGCAGGTGCAGGGCGGCATCATCTTCGGCATCACGGCGGCGCTTTATAGCGAGATCACGATCAAGGACGGTCGCGTCGAGCAGAACAACTTCACCGACTACCGGATGCTGCGCATCGACCAGACGCCGCCGATCGACGTGCATATCGTGAAGAGCGGCGAGGCGCCCGGCGGCATCGGCGAACCCGGCACCGCGGCGCTCGCGCCCGCACTGACCAACGCGATCTATGCGGCCACCGGCACGCGGCTGCGGCAATTGCCGGTTGGCCGTCAACTGCACAGCGCCTGACGCGAAAGGAGCCCGACATGAAAAAAATGCTGAAGGGTCTTGGCGCGGCGCTATGCGTCGCATTGCCGTTTATCGCCCAGGCACCTGCTGATGCCGCAACGCCGGCAGCCACCGGCGCAGCCGATCAAACGCTCGTGCAACGCGGCGCTTACCTCGCTCAACTCGGCGATTGCGCCGCCTGCCACACCGCGCCGAAAGGCAAGCCGTTTGCCGGCGGCCTGCCGATGAACACGCCGATGGGCCGCATCTACGTGACCAATATCACGCCCGACGCACGGACCGGCATCGGCGGCTACACCGAAGCCGACTTCGCGCGGGCGCTGCGTGAGGGCGTCGCGAAAGACGGCCACAACCTGTATCCGGCGATGCCGTATCCGTCCTACGCGAAGGTCGACGACGACGACGTGAAGGCGCTGTACGCGTTCTTCATGCACGGCGTCGCGCCAGTGCAGCAGGCGAATCGCGAGTCCGACATCAAGTGGCCGTTGAACATGCGCTGGCCGCTGATGTTCTGGAACATGGCGTTTCTCGAGAAGGGTGCGTATCGCGACAAGCCAGGCAAGGACGTCGCGTGGAATCGCGGCGCGTATCTGGTGCAAGGGCTCGGACATTGCGGGTCGTGTCACACGCCACGCGGTGTTGCGTTCCAGGAAAGTGCGCTCGACGAAAGCGGCAGCGCATTCCTGAGCGGCGCGCTGCTCGACGGCTGGTTCGCGTCGAACCTCACGGGCGAGCACAACACCGGGCTCGGCCGCTGGAGCGACGAGGATCTGCGCACGTTCCTGAAGACCGGCGCGAATCGCCATGCATCGGCGTTCGGCGCGATGACGAGCGTGATCAACAACAGCACGCAAGCGATGAGCGATCAGGACGTCGCGGCAGTCTCGACGTATCTGAAGTCGCTGGCGCCGGTCGGCGGCACCGGCGCGGCCGCCTATACGTACGATCCGCAGGCGACGAAGGTGTCGCTCGATCGCCCCGCGAACGATGCCGGCGCACGCGTCTATACGGCGTATTGCATGCATTGCCACGGCGTCGACGGGCACGGCTTCGCGCCGATGCTCGCGCCGCTCGCCGGCAATCCGAACGTGCTCGCGAAGGACGCGTCGTCGCTGATCAACGTCACGCTGAACGGCACCGGCGATCTCGTGATCGACGGCGTACCGTCGCCGTTTCCGATGCCCGGCTTCGCCGCGGTGCTCGACGATCAGCAGATCGCCGATGTGCTGAGCTTCGTGCGGGCTGGCTGGAACAACGGCGCGCCGGCGGTCGGTGCGGCGGAGGTGGCGAAGTTGCGGCAGTCGACGCAGGCGGGGCGTTGATCGCCCGCTGAGTGCGGCGCAGAAGCGCGCTTGCCGACCTCGCGCCGTTTCAGGTCGTGGGCCAACCGACGGCAGCTATCATAGTGGGACGGCACACCGCGCCTTCGTCCGCCGCGCGGCGTCGAAGTCTCTGCGCGAAGCTCATGGACTTCCGACATGACCCTATCCAGTCAAGCCCGAAACGTGTCGGTCACACCGTCGGCTTCTCGCCTGTCGACGCTCAGTCACATACAGATCGCGTCGCTGTGGTTTGCGCTCTTTACCCAATGGATGACGGTCGTTCCAGTGCTCGTGCCGGCACAGGTCGCCGATATGCTCGGACGCGATGCCGCGTTGAAGGAAGGCGTGGCCGGCTCCGTCATTGCGTCCGGCGCATTCATTGCGATGATCGTGGCGCCACTGGCCGGCGCGCTTTCAGATCGCTGCTCTGCAAAACATGGACGCCGGCGACCGTTTCTCGTCACCGGCGTGTTCGGCATTGCGGTTGCACTGGTATGGCTTGGTTCATTCGACGGCGGGGGGAGTCTATGGATGTATACACTCGCGTTCCTGCATCTCCAGTTCTGGTGGAACTGGGCGGCGGGGCCGTACGCCGGGCTGGTGCCCGATGTCGTGCCAAAACAGGAAACCAACCGCGCGAGCGCGTGGCTCAACGTGATGACCGTGCTCGGCACGATCACTGGCAACGTGGTGCTCGTTGTCCTCTATTCGCCGGGCCACCTGTATCCTACGGTTGCCGCGTTCATTGCGATCATGTTGCTCTGCCTTTGGCTGACGATTCGCGGCTCGCGCGAGCCGACACCTGTCAGATCCCGACAACGGTTCGAGCTCGTCACGTTCATGCGCTCGTTCTATCTCGATCCACGTCTGCACCGAAACTTTTACTGGGTGCTGGTAACCCGTCTGTTCGGTAACATGGGAATCTGGTCGATCTTCACCTTCATGTTGTACTACCTGCAGGACGTGATCGGCATTCGTCATCCGACCAGTCTCCTGAATGGGCTGCTTGGCGTCGGCGTGGTGCTAGCGATCCCGGCCAGCCTGCTGGGCGCACGGCTCGCCGACCGGCACGGCGTCGTTCCCGTCGTCCGCCTGACCAGCTGGATCATGGCCGGAGCCGCGATCGGCTTTGTCCTGCTGGCGTTGCATCCAAACCTGTTGCTGGTGATCACAGTCGGGCTGGTTTTCTGCGCCGCTTACGGAACCTATCAAGCCGTCGACTGGGCACTCGCGCTGCAAGTGTTGCCAGACGATGCGTCCAGCGGCAAGGACATGGGCATCTGGCAAGTGTCGATGGTGCTACCGCAGATCCTCGGCCCTGCCGCCACCGGGTGGATGCTGTCATCGGTCAAGGCGTTTGCCGGTGCCGGACCCGCCTATGTCGTCGCGTTCGTCGTCGCAGCGGGGTGGTTCGTGCTCGCGGCGTGGTTCGTCTCGCGCATCAAGATTGCTTCCCGGCAGCACGTATCCGTGACTTGAACTACCGACCGCGAATCACCTCACCTCACCTCACCGATGCTGTCCCACCTTCTGCCGCTTTTCGAGCACGCGAGCATACCAGGTCAGCGGAAAACACATCGCGAAGTAGATCATCGCGACCATGCCGTAGATCGGAAACGGCCGGAACGCGGCATTCGTGATCATCGTGCCGGTCTTCGTCAGTTCGGCGAAGCCGATGATCGACGCGAGCGCGGTGCTCTTGACCACCTGCACGAGAAAACCGACGCTCGGCGCGACCGCGATCTTCAGCGCCTGCGGCCACACGATGTAGCGCAACTGCTGGCCGAACGTCATGCCGAGGCTCGCACCCGCGGCCCACTGACCGCGCGGCACCGCTTCGACGCAGCCGCGCCAGATGTCGACCAGATACGCGCTCGTATAGAGCGTCAGCGTGACGGTCGCGGCGGCCCACGGCGACACGTCGATGCCGATGAGCGGCAAGCCGAAGAAGGCGAGAAAAAGCTGCATCAAGAGCGGCGTGCCCTGAAACACCTCGACGTACAGCACGACGATGCGGCGCAGCCACGCGATCGGCGACACGCGCATCGCGAGCAGCACGAGCCCGACGATCCCGCCGCCGACGAACGCGATCAGCGACAGCAGCACGGTCCAGCGCGCGGCGAGCAGCAGGTTGCGGGCGATGTCCCACAGCGTAAATTCGACCATGATCAGCGCTCCGTCGGCAGGGTGCGCGCGCCGCGCCACATCAGGCGGCTGCGCCAGTTGCGCGGCAAGCCGTCGTTGCCGCTCCTACTGCTGTTGTTACCTCGTGCCGCACGGCCCGCGAACAGCCCGCGGCCGAAGCGGTTCAACAGCTGCCGCAACACGATCGACATCAGCAGATAGGCAGCCGTGATGATCACGTAGCTCTCGAACGAGCGGAAGTTGCGAGACTGGATGAAGTTCGCCGCATAGGTCAGGTCGGGCACCGAGATCTGCGACACGACGGCCGAGCCGAGCATCACGATCAGCACCTGGCCGAGCAGCGCGGGAAACACGTTGGCGAGCGCCTGCGGCAGCACGACGTAGCGGAACACCTGGCGTCCATGCAGGCCGAGCGCCTGCGCGGCCTGCACCTGGCCGCGCGAAATCGAATCGATGCCGGCGCGCACGATCTCGATCGCGTACGCGCCGAGATTGACGGTCATCGCGAGAATCGCGGCCTCTATCTCGTCGATATGAATGCCGAGGCTCGGCAGGCCGAAAAACACGAAGAACAACTGCACCAGAAACGGCGTGTTGCGGATCAGCTCGACGTAGCTCGCGACCAGCCAGCGCGCCCACTTCGGCCCGGCCGCCGCGATGCTCGCGCCGGCGATCCCCACCAGCCCACCCGCCAGGGTCGACACGGCCGTGAGGCCGAGCGTCACGGCGGCGCCGCGCGCGAGCATCCCCGCATACAGGCCGAAGCCGCTGAAATCGAACGCGTAAGTCATGGCCTCGTGCCCATCGTAGGATCAGATCGCGGCGCGGCCTTCACGGCGCCACGCCAAAGGTTTCAAAGATCGGCCGGCAGCGGCGCGCGCAGCCACTTCTGCGAAATCGCGTTCATCGTGCCGTCCTTGCGGGCCTTGGCAATCGTTTCGTCGACCTTCGCCTTCAGGCGCGGCTCGTTCTTGTTCAGACCGACGTGATCGGGCGAGCTGAACAGCGCGAACTTCTGCTCCGGATCGTTCGCCGGATGCCGCGCGAGAATCGTCGCGCCGACGTCGTTGCCGACCACCATCAACTGTACCTGACCAGAAAGAAACGCCGAAATAGCGCCGTTCGGATCGTCGAAACGTTTGATGTTCGCCGACGGCGGCGCGATCTTCGTCACGCTCAGGTCTTCGAGCGTGCCGCGCGCGACCGAGATCGACTTGCCGCCGAGGTCGGCGGCGTTTTTCACCGGCAGCGACTTCGGTCCGAACACCGCGAGGTAGTACGGCGCGTAGGGTTGCGAGAAGTCGATCACTTTTTCGCGCTCGGGCGTCTGGCCGACCGACAGCAACATGTCGGCCTTGTGGTCGGCGAGAAAGGCCATGCGGTTGTCGCCGGTGACCGGCACCAGTTCGACCTTCGCGTTGAGCGCCTTGCCGATCAGATTGGCGACGTCGATGTCGTAGCCGACCGGTTTCATGTCCGGACCGATCGAGCCGAACGGCGGATAGTCCTCGAATACGCCGATGCGCACGGTGCCCGACTTCGCGATGTCGTCGAGCGCGTCGGCATGCGCGGCCGACGGCAGTGCGCACAGCGCGCCGAGCGCGGTCATCGCGAGCGTCGCGGCGAGCGTCGCGAACACGCGGCGGGTCGATTGGAGAGCGGGGCGCTGGTTCATGATGTGTTCCTCTGTCGTAATACGGTAGTTATTCAGGCAAAGCCGTGTGATGGGTTCGGGTATCAGGCGGCGCGCGCGGCGATCAGCTTGCACGCGTGCGGCGGCAGCTCGGCGAGCACCGGCATGCCGAGCGCGAGCCCGGGCGTTTCGCGCGGCGTGGTCGCGGCGGTCAGCGTGAAGCCCACGCAATCGATCGTCGCTTCGAGCGAGGCGCCGACGTCGCGAATGAACGTGACGGTACCGGGCAGCCGGTTCGGGTTCGGTGCTTCCGTGGCCGCCTTCACGCAGATGTCCTCGGGGCGAATCAGCAGGCGGATCGCGTTGCCGGCCGGACCCGGCTGCCGCGCATCGGCGAGCGGCGCGCCCCGGTGCGGCGTCACCGCGATGCGCCGTCCGCCCGGCAGGCTCACGACGCCCGCGCCGTCGTACCGCACCGGCAGAATGTTGCCGAGCCCGATGAAGTCGGCGACGAACTCGCTGACCGGATCGCGGTAGATGTCGAGCGGCTTGCCGACCTGCGCGATGCGGCCTTTCTCCATCACGACGATCTCGTCGGCCATCGTCATCGCTTCGCGCTGGTCGTGCGTGACCATGATCGTCGTGATGCCGAGGCGTTGCTGCAGCAGGCGGATTTCGACCTGCATCGCTTCGCGCAGCTTCGCGTCGAGCGCGGACAGCGGTTCGTCGAGCAGCAGCAGTTGCGGCTCCGAAGCGATCGCGCGCGCGATCGCGACGCGCTGGCGCTGCCCGCCCGACAGTTGCGTGACCGGCCGGTTCGCCATGTGCGGCAGCTGGATCAGCTCGAGCAGTTCGGCGACGCGGCGCGTTTGCTTCTCTTTCGCGACCTTGCGCAGCTTCAGCGGATACACGACGTTCTGCGCGACCGTCATATGCGGAAACAGCGCGAGCGACTGGAACACCATGCCGAAGTCGCGCCGATTGGCCGGCAGTCGCGTGATGTCGCGGCCGGCGAAATGGATGCTGCCCTCGGTCGGCGTTTCGAGGCCTGCGATCATCCGCAGCAGCGTGGTCTTGCCGCAGCCGGACGGGCCGAGAAAGCACACGAGCTTGCCGTCGGGCACGCTCAGGTCGACGTCGTCGACGGCATGCACGGCGCCGAAGCGCCGCGTGACGGCCTGCAAGGTCAGATGGGTCATCGGAAGCTCCTGCAAGGTGGCGGGTTCACAGCGCGACGCCTTCGTCGCCGATCAGCTTTTCGAGCAGCCAGATCAGCGCGAAGTCGATCGCGACGATGACCACCGCGAAACAGAACACGGTCGGATCGAGCGACGACACCGTGCGGCTATAGAGCCATACCGGCAGCGTCATCGTGTCGATGCTGTACAGGAAGAACGTCACCGTGAACTCGTTGAACGACACGATGAAGGCGAACAGCATGCCGGCGAGAATGCCGGGGCGCATCAGCGGCAGCACCACGTCGATGAGCGCGCGGCCGGGGCTCGCGCCCATCACGAGCGCGGCTTCCTCGAACTCGGGGCCGATCGACGCGACCGACGCCGCGCAGTTCTTCACCGTGAACGGCAGCGCCAGGATCACATGCGCGATGATCAGACGGCCGACGCCCAGCTCGACCGGCAGCACGTTGAACACCAGCAGCAGCGACAGGCCGAGCATCACGAGCGGATAGACGAGCGGCAGCGCGACCAGTTGCTCGACCACCGGCTTGCCGTGAAAACGGTAGCGCGACAGCGCGTACGCGGCGGGCACGGAGACCAGCGTCGCGATCAGCATCGTCGCTAGCGCGACGACGAGACTCGTGCTCAGCGCGGCGCCCATCGACAGCGTATCGGTCGCGTCCGGTGACACGAAGCTGTGCCACGCCGCGCGGTACCAGTGCAGGCTGTACGCGTGCGGCGGGAATTCGAGCGTGTCGGCCGCGCTGAACGACATCGCGATCATCGTCAGGATCGGCAGCGCGGCGAGAAACAGCACCACGCCGGCGACGAGCGCGGTCGCGCGGCCGAGCTGGCCGGGCATCGTCTGCGGCAGGCGCGGGAAGCGTGGCGAACGAGGTTCGATGCGCGGCAGGCGCGAACTCGGCAGCGGCGTGCTCATGCGTGAGGCTCCCCGGTCAGACGTTGGGTGCGGCGCACGAGCCGTTGCGACAGCGCCATCACGGCGAGCGTCGCGATCATCAGCACCACGCCGGAAGCGGAGGCGGCCGGCCAGTTCAAGAGCGGCGCGACCTGATCGTGCACCAGCACCGCGAGCATCGGCACACGCCGGCCGCCGAGCAGCAGCGGCACCGCGAACGCGCTCGCGTTGTACGCGAACACCAGCAGCGCGCCCGACACGAGGCCCGGCATCGCGAGCGGCAGCAGCACGTGACGCAGCGTTTGCCAGCGTGTCGCGCCGAGCGTCGCGGCGGCTTCCTCGTACGAGATCGACACCGCGCGCATCGCGCTGGACAGCGGCAGCACGGCGAGCGGAAACGCGGTCTGGATCAGCCCGAGCAGCACACCATGCTCGCGATACAGCCACATCACCGGACGCTCGACGAGTCCGCTCGCGAGCAGCGCGTGATTGAGCAGACCCGCCGGGCCGAGGATCACGAGCCAGCCATAGCCTTGCAGCAGCAGATTGACGAGCAGCGGCAGCAGCACACCCGCGAGCAGCAGCCGGCGCGCGAGCCGAGATGTCGTGCGCGCCATCGCGAGCGCGACCGGAATCGCGAGCACGACCGCGCATAGCATGCTCTGGAACGCGAGCCGCAGCGTCAGCCACAACGATTTCAGGAAGTAGCCGTCGAGCAGGTCCGCGTAGTTCTGCAGCGTGAAGCTGCGCCATTCGTTGCCGGACGTGCCGAAGCTCATGCGCAGCACGACCAGTGCGGCCGCGCCGAGTATCGCCAGAAACAGCAGGATCGGCGCAAGTAGCAGCCACGGGCGCGCTTTCGCGAGCGTCGTTGCGCCGGCAGCGGGGTCGGTCACGGCCGTCGCAACAACTGCGGAAGCGGAGGCGCCGCCGCCGGGCGCTGGGCCCGGCGCGGCTTCGTCCGGCATCATCGCGGCACGCCGCGGGAAGCGCGCGAGCATCGTGGTTACGCCGAGAAGATTTCGGTGTAGCGCTTGATCCATGCCGGCTGCACGGCAGCGAGCGCCTTGTCGTCATGCAGCACGGCTTTCTCGGCGATCTGCTGCGGGCTCGGCACGAACGCGCGGCTCTCGGCCGGAATCATCGCTTTCGAATTGACTGGGCCGTTCAGCACATCGGCGGCCATGCGGCCTTGCACGCCGGCGTCGAGCGAGTGATTGATGAACGCGTGGATCAGGTCGGTGTCGCCCGGATGCGCTTTCGGAATCACCGTGAACATCAGTTGCGTCGCGAAGCCTTCCTTCATGCCGTAGGTCACGCCCATCTTGTATTCGGGCTTGCGGATCTGATCCGGGAAAAACGCGGGCGAGTAGATGCCGCCGATGTCGAGCGAGCCCGTGCGGAACAGGTCGGCCACCTGGTTCGGGTTCTCGCCGAGCGTCATCACGTGGTCTTTGAGCTGCGCGAGCTTCTTGAAGCCGGGCTCGATGTTCTGCTGCGAGCCACCGTTCATCTTCGCGGCGATGATCGCGAGATCGACCGCTTCGGCCCACTCGGGCGGCGGCAGGAATACGCGGCCGGCGTACTTCGGGTCCCACAGCGCCTCGTACGATGAAGGCGGCGTCTTGACCGTCGCGGTGTTGTAGATGAGGCCGTCGGACCACAGCAGATAGCCGACGCCGAAGCCGTTCGCGCCGGTGCGGTATGGCGGCGCGACTTCTTTCAGGTTCGGCAGGCGGTCGAGGTCGGGCTTCATCAGCAGGCCCGCGTCGGCGAGGCCGGAGGCGCCGACGCCGGCGAGCGTGATCACGTCATAGGTGGGGCGCTCGCCCGCTGCCTTGACTTTGGCGACCATGCCGGAGGTGCCGTCGGCGCGATCGGCGATGACCTTCGCGCCGGTCTTCGCGGTGAAGGTCGCGGCGATGTTGCGCAGCGCGGCCGTGCCGGTATCGTCCGACCACGTCAGGATGCGCAGCGTCTTGCCGCTGAAGTTGTGCTCCTGCGCGCGCAGGTTGAGGAACGGCATCGGCAGCGCGGATGCCGCGAGCGCCGTACCGATCGTCTTGATGGCCTGCCTTCTACCCCGTTTGATCTGCTGCATGGCGGTCTCCTGTGTTGAACGCCCGTTGCCCATGATTCGCCGTGACCGCTGCCGGATCTACCGTGCGTGGATGCACTGTAGGTTTGCCAAAATCACGCAACAATCGAAATATGCGCATGGATCGCATGACGTACGCTCATGGCTCGCCGCCGGCGAACGCGGTGGCGAGCGGTTTGGCGACACGCCGGGAAGCTACGGGCGATGGCTTATGCGGGTTAACGTCCATATCTGGCTGAGGAATCCCAGCGTGCGTCGAGGTATGAGGAAAGCTCGGTTCTGGTGCGATTGCTGAAGGCTATTTTGCACCGCGCCGGTGCGACATTCCTCGGTACGGGCGTTTTTCACGCATGCCATGAGTCGAACGCATGCGGGTTTGCCTGCGCGCCCACTCGTGCGCGCATAGCCGATCGCGTATGCTGTGGGCTTGACGGGCAGGGCGGCGAGGGGCGCTGCCGCAGCCACGCAATGATTTTTTCTGATCCTGGACATCCGATGCGACGCCTACCGCCGCTCAACGCGCTGCAGATTTTCGAAACCGTCGCGCGCCATCGCAGCTTCACGCGTGCCGCCGACCATCTGTGCCTGACGCAAGGCGCGGTCAGCCGGCAGATCATCGCGCTCGAGGAGTACTACAAGTTTCCGCTGTTCAAGCGGCACGCAAAGGGGCTGACGCTGACCGCCGAGGGCGAAATGCTGCTGCCGGCGGTCAAGGAGAGCTTCGCGCGGATCGAGGAAATGTCGCTGCGCTTGACGAGGCAGCGCACTGATCTCGCGCTCAAGGTGCCGACCTGCGTGATGCGCTGGATGCTGCCGAAGATCATGCGCTTCCAGTCCGACTATCCCGATCTGCACGTGCAGATCACGACCACCTGGCAGCACGACGTCGATTTCCAGAGCGAGCCGTTCGACGCGGCGATCATCTACGGTTCGTCGCCCGGTGCGGACGTGCAGGCGGTGTCGCTGTTCGAGGAGCGTCTGACGCCGGTCTGCACGCCCGAGCTGCTGAAGGACAAGCCGCTCGCGCAGGTGGCCGATCTCGGGCGCCACACGCTGCTGCATCCGACGCGCGATCACCGCGACTGGAAGATGTGGCTCGCGAAAGTCGCGGAAGCCGATTCGGCGGGCGCCGCGACGATCGACGCGGAGGTCGGCCCGAGCTTCGATACGCTCGACATGGCGACCAACGCCGCCGCGCAGGGCTTCGGTGTCGCGATCAGCGACCTCGCGCTAATCGACGAGGACGTCGCCGCCCGGCGCCTCGTGCGGCCGTTCGATACCGTGCTGAAGACCGGCTGGCGCTATTACTTCGTGTATCCGGATTCAGTCGCGCAACAGCAGAAGCTGAATCTGTTCCGCGACTGGATCGCCGAGCATTGGGAAGAGTGAGGTTGCCGTCCGCCCGCGCCGGGTAAGGCATCGCGTCACGGCGCGAACGACAGAAACAGATAAGCCGCGAACAGCGACAGATGCACGGCGCCTTGCAGAATCGTCGTGCGCCCGGTGCTGAGCGTCAGCGTGGCGACCACCAGCGTGAGCGCGAGCAGCACCATGTCCTTGCCATCGATGCCGAGTACGATGGGCTGACCGATGTACAGGAACACGCCGGCGACGGTGGGAATGGTCAGGCCGATACTCGCCAGTGACGAGCCGAGCGCGAGGTTCAGGCTGGTCTGCAGACGGTCGGCGCGCGCCGCGCGCAGCGCCGCAAGTCCTTCCGGCAACAGCACCAGCGACGCAATCACGATACCGACCACCGCCGGCGGCGCGCCCGCGCTCAGCACCGCTGACTCGACCACCGGCGACAGCACTTTCGCGAGCAGCACGACCGCGACGAGGCTCACGAGCAGCAGCACGCCGCTGATTGCGGCGAGGCGCGCGCCGGGCGGCTCGGCATGGACGTTTTCGTCGGGCACGCCGGCGAGGAAGTAGTCGCGATGGCGCACCGTCTGCACGAACACGAACACGCAGTACAGCACCAGCGACGACACGCCGGCAAACGCGAGCTGCGACGGCGACAGGACAGGCCCCGGGCTGGTGGTCGTGAAATTCGGCATCACGAGCGTCAGTACCGACAGCGACGCGAGCACCGCCAGCGCGGCCGCCGCGCCGCGGCTCTGGAAGTCCTGTTCCAGATGGCGGATGCCGCCCACCAGCAGACACAGCCCGACGAGCCCGTTGCAGACGATCATCACGGCCGCGAATACCGTATCGCGCGCGAGGCCGGCTTTCTCGGGACCGGACGTCAGCATCACCGAGACGATCAGCGCCACCTCGATCACCGTGACGGCGACCGCGAGCACCAGCGTGCCAAACGGCTCGCCGACGCGATGCGCGACCACTTCGGCGTGATGCACGGCAGCAAACACGGCCGCGCATAGCGACATGCCGGCCAGTGCGAGCATTAGCGTGTTGCCCGGCATCGCGTAGGCGGCGCCGAGCACGATCCAGCTAACGATCGGCGCGACGAGGGTCCAACGAGGCAAGACGGTCGCGGACGAAGTCATGCGGCCTTCCTTTCGGTGCGTGTATGAACCTGAAGTAATATCTTAACAAGTGACGTTAAGCTATTAAATTATCGGGGATAACTCGTTACGAGAAGCCGTCGCCACGCGTTCGGGTCGTCATCACGACGCGCGTAGCGCATTAAAAATATCGCGGTTTCGGGGGCGCGGGGAATCGCCGCGTCGGATGGTGCGATGGCCGGCACCGTGAGGCAATGGTGTCGAGCGCTGCATCGGAGGGGGAATTGGCGTCGCGGCGGAGCTTTCCGCCGTCGACGCCAGCTTGCTGCTGTTACCGCAACTTCTTTGGCCGTTCGACCGGATTACTGGCCGATCGCGCGGATCGACAGTGCGCTCTTCACCGACGTCACGCCTGCCACGCCTTGAGCGGCGTTCGTCGCGAGTTCGATCTGAGCCTGTTCCGGCACCGAGCCTTCCAGCGTGACGGCGCCTTCGCGTGCGCGCACGGTGATGTTCCCGACGGTCAGGCCCTTCGTACGTGCGAGCGTCGCGCGGACCTTCTTCTGCAGCGCGCGATTAGCCGCGCGAGTCTGCTTGGCGGTCGGTGCCGTTGCCGCCGGCGCTGCGGTCGCGGCCGCATCGCTGCTTTGCGCGTACGCGTTGAGGGAAGCGAGAACGACCAGCGCGCCGCCGATCATCTTGATTGCCGAGAATGCTTTCATTCAACCATCTCCTGTTGTCGTAGAACGTCGATCCCCGGATGGGATCGATTTTTTTTTACACCAGCGGGTACAGCGGGATTCAATGCCAATGGAACAGGTACAGCAGTCTGCGAACGCTTTCGGCCGACACGCAGTTTCAGCAAGCCGCGAAGTGTGCGCCGAAACATGCAAACGGCCGTGTGACCGGCCGGATGAACACAATACAACAATTGGTGCCATGTTGACTTCCATGGCGCAGAAAATGAGGCTTCGGTACAACGAATTTGTCGAGCGCAAGCGGTCGATGACGTGGGAGTGGGGCGACTGCGCGCTTGTCGCGAGGCCGTAGGTTTCAGCACCGATTTCAGCACCGACTCAAGGACACCCAGCGCATGCGAAACCAAGCTCTTCCGATCCGACCGTTGCGCCGCGAGGATCTGCCGATCGATACCGTGGAACTCGCGCGCTTCATGGTCGGCAAATATCTCGTGCACGATCTGCCAGAAGGACGCCTGAGCGGACGCATCGTCGAGACCGAGGCGTATCCGCTCGGCGACTCGACGAGCCATGCGTTCATCGGACGTCGTCCGTACAACGGGTCGATGTTCCTCGCGCGCGGTCATGCTTATGTGCGACTGACCTACGGCGTGTCTTACATGCTCAACATGTCGTCCGAAGCGGAGGAGGTCGGCGCCGGCATCCTGCTGCGCGCGATCGAACCGCTCGAAGGACTCGCGCTGATGGAAGCGCGCCGTCCCGGCGTGCCGCTGCGCGATCTCGCGCGCGGACCCGGCCGGCTGACGGTGGCGTTCGGCATCGGCCAGGCGTTCGACGGTCGCGATTTGTGTACGGGGCGGGGGCTATGGATCGGCGTGATCGAGACTGGCGACGTGCCGATCGGCGTGACGACGCGCATCGGCCTGTCGCGCGAGAGGCACCGTCCGTTGCGATTTTTCGAGCCGGGCAGCGCGTTCGTCAGCGGCCCGCGCAAGCTACTGACGATTCCGCATTCGGGCGCATGACGTCGCAGCTATGCGCGTACATCGATTCGGACGTTTCGGCGTGCGGGCGGGCGAATTTTTTCTTCAATCAGACGTATTTCGGAAACATCAGACGCAAAGGTGACGATCCCTGCAATTGTTACCCCGAAGATCATGTTAACGGAGGCGGTTCCACGATATTTCCCGAGATCGTTGCGAACTGAGCAATTTTCTATCTCGAAATTAAGGGTTTTCCCTTGGCCGTGCGGTGACTAGACTCAAGTCATTCGCTGGACACCGAGGTGTCGGCGATGCAGATAAAACCACATTGGAGGGAAGTCACCATGAAATCGCTGATCAAGGCAGTTGCCATTGCGGCCCTTGTCGCCGCGCCAGTCGTATCGTTCGCGCAGTCGAGCCAGCAGCCGGTCACCCGCGCGGAAGTCCGCAGCGAACTGATCCAGCTGGAGCATGCGGGCTACAACCCGTCGACCTCGAGCGACCCGAAGTATCCGGCCGACATCCAGGCCGCCGAGCAGCGCGTGCAAGCGCAAAATCCGGCCGTCGCGCAAACCCAGCCGACCGCTGATACCAGCGGTTACGGCGCGCCGATGGGCGGATCGACCCAGGCGGGCGGCGTGAAGCAGCCGATGAGCGGCCCGAAGAGCGTCTATTTCGGTAACTAATTTCGGTAACTAGGCAGGCAGCAGAATCTGTGTGCGCGTCGTTTGACGGCGCACACAGCGTTTCATACCCGGTACTGTTTCAAACGAGCGCGCCGCACTCATGCGCCCGAGAGCGTGTCATCCGCGCGCGTTGCGTTCCTCTTTCCGAAGGAACCTCCGCTGCCGCAAGGTAGCTTGGCCCAAGCTCTTAGAGGTTTGGGCTTTTTTTGCGCCTGGTCCCGCGCGGATGATCGATGCGGTGTCGCTCAGCGAAAACCGTGCTGCCTGTCAGAGCCGTTCGCCGTGAATATAGAACTCGAGTTGCTGAATCGTGAACTGCTGTTCCGCGATGATGTCCTTCACGAGGTCGCCAATCGACACCATGCCGACCAGCCGCTCGTTGTCGATGACAGGCAGGTGACGCATGCGCCGCTCGGTCATCAGCGCCATGCAGTCTTCGGTCGTCTGGTCCGGACGAACGAAGCGCACCGCCTTGCTCATGATGTCGCGCACCGGCGTCGCCTTCGACGACCGGTCCATCAGCACGATCTTGCGCGCGTAGTCGCGCTCCGTGATGATGCCGGCGATGCTGTCGCCGTCCGTCACCACCAGCGCGCCGATGCTTTTCTCGGCCATCAACCGGATCGCCTCGTAGACGGAATCGTCGGCGCCGATGGTGTAGACCTCGGAGGGGTTCGGTTTCGTTTTAAGAAGCTGTGCAACGCTTGTCATGGAGCGGCTCCGTTTCGCAATGCAGCACGCCGAAGTGGCGCACTGTGGTGAGGGACAGGCGATACCAGTATAGGCGCGACGTGCGCCCGCGGTACACCGGGAATACCTCGGGCGCGCCGGACGATGCGCGCTGGATTGACGCGGTCCGCGCGGGCTTGTTTCGGGTCTCGGGGTCGTGTTTCGCGTGATGCGCGCGTGCCGGGTGCGGCTTGTCGCGGGGCAGCGTCCCGTGCAAGCGAAGGGGCATCCACGTGCTGCATGCGGATTAGCGGTAAACTCGCAGTCCACACCTTATCCCCGGCTCGACCGGGTTCATGCCAGCACCATTGTTCAACGCCATGCTCACGTCTCAGGATCCATCGCCCGCAGCGGACGGCGCCGTCACCGGCGAATGCGTCGTGCTCGACGCCACCGCCACGCTGCCCACGCGCTACGGCACGTTCACTTCCTATGTGTTTCGCGTGGTCGACAGCGGCGCCGAACATCTCGCGCTCGTGATGGGCGATGTCGCCAACCAGTCGTCGGTGCTGACGCGCCTGCATTCGGAATGTCTGACGGGCGACGTGCTCGGCTCCTATCGCTGCGACTGCGGCGAGCAGCTCGATCTCGCGCTGCGCTATATCGCGGCAGAGGGTTGCGGCGTACTGCTGTATCTGCGCGGCCACGAAGGACGCGGCATCGGTCTGTCGAACAAGATCCGCGCGTATGCGCTGCAGGAGCAGGGGCGCGATACCGTCGAAGCCAACCTCGATCTCGGCCTGCCCGACGATTCACGCGAATACGATTCGGCCGCGGGCATCCTGCGCACGCTGAAGGTCACGTCGGTGCGGCTGATGAGTAACAATCCCGAAAAGTTCGACACGCTGTCGAAGCACGGCATTCCGGTGTGCGAGCGTGTCGCGCTCGCGATTCCGATGCGCGAGGAAAACGAGCGGTATATCCGCACGAAGCAGCTGAAGTTCGGGCATTACTTCGACGAGAACGAATAGCCATGTTTTCAGGCTTGTCTCGGTAAGCCCCAAGCCTTCCCAGGATATACCGCAAGTAACTGGATTTTAAGAAGAATATTAACGCTTCAGGCCCATCGGTTGGTGTGTCGACGCGTGTCTCCGCTTACCCAAACTTGTGATGCTGGCGTAGGTTTTTGTGCCGTTATGCAGAAACCTGCGCCGGGTATGCTTGTCTCGGAAAAACCTGCGCCGAGGGAAGAATGCGCTTTGATGCACGTGCCGTGGCCAAGCTGCCGAGCGGCGAGCACATGACGTTTGAGGGATTTCCAGGACTACGCCTACCAGGCTTCAACGAGCCGCGAGTCATGGACGTATCGCTATACCAGGCTTTCGATTTCCGCGAGTCGTATCCCCGTCTTAAGCATCCTTTCAGTTTCGTCTGCATACCATACGATTATCCGTTTCGTCCGGTGGCGCAGCCGATGTCCACGTCATTTGGTGGCGGTCGAGTTGATCACCAGGAAAAGAGCCCAGGGGCACCTTCATGACCTTCGGGGACTTTCGTGTTCCGCCTGACTCGCGGCGGTTCCCATGATCCATAAAAGTTCGACCGTTAGCGTACCGGCCGTGACCGATGTGCCGCGGCACATTGCAATCATTATGGACGGCAATGGCCGCTGGGCGGCGCAGCGCAGGCTGCCCCGAGTGGCCGGTCACGTGAAGGGTGTCGAAGCGGTCCGCGCAATCGTCGAGGGCTGCGCGCGGCGCGGCGTCGAATTCCTGACGCTGTTTGCATTCAGTTCGGAGAACTGGCGCCGGCCGGAGGACGAAGTGTCGTTCCTGATGCGTCTGTTCGGGGCGACGCTACAGCGTGAAACGGCACGGTTGCACAAGAATGGCATCCGCTTGCGCGTCGTTGGTGATCTATCGGCGTTCGATGCGCACCTTCGGGCGCTCGTGAAGCGAGGGGAAATCAGAACCGCCCACAATACACGTATGACGCTGACCATTGCGGCGAATTACGGCGGTCGCTGGGATATCCTTCACGCTATAAGCGAGCTACCCGCACGGAGTGCCGTCGATGGTCACGCCGTGCCGGTCGACGAAGCCAGCTTCGCGCAATATCTGGCGATGGCGTACGCGCCGGAACCCGATCTGCTGATCCGGACCGGAGGTGAGCAGCGCATCAGCAACTTCCTGCTATGGCAGCTCGCGTACACTGAACTCTACTTCACCGACATATTCTGGCCAGATTTTGACGAAGCCGCGCTTGATGCCGCACTCGCATCATATCGGGCGCGCGAACGTCGTTTTGGGCGCGCAAATGCATGACAGAGGTGTGAAGTATTCACTCATGCTAGACGCCTACTTTATCGGGAGGAGATGGGTCACTCAGACAATCTCCTGCTGTACGAAATGGCCGGTGCCATTCTGTCAGCCGCGCCGCGATCGCGGCACGCCACTGGCGTTCATTCGGCGATCATCGCAGACCGCGTCATTTACGGGGAAGGCATTGTCACGTTATTAGCAGGGGTTAAGGGGGGCGGCGACAATGTCGTTCATGAAAGCAGCCGCCCAACAGAACGCCACTGCCGTCGACAACCCGCGCTCCTGTGTTGGCTATCAATTTCCGCTTGACGTGATCAGCTACGCGGTGTGGTGGTATTACAGTTTCCCGCATCCGGTCCACCCCATTGGCCCCAGGCGACAGGTGGCACTTCGACGAAGTGGTGGCCACGATCAACGGAGAGAAGCACTGGCTTTCCCCCAAGAGGACTTCCTTCGGGGCGTGGCGCGCGGTGGACCAGCATGGCGGGGTGCCCGACGTGCTGGTGCAAAGCCGCCGCGACAGGCACGCAGCCCGGCGACTCATGCGCAAGCTGCTCAGCAGGCACGGCCGCGTTCCGCGCATGCTGATCACCGCCAGGTTCAAGAGCTACGCCGCGGCGTCGATTTCATGAACGCCTCCAGTTGGGTTGGTCAGTGCAATGAGAAGAACGTGAGAGAAGTCCAGGATACGAAGCTTATCTGATGCTTAGCGAAGTCATGTTTGGGATGACTGAGCAAACCAGAGCGATGCTTCGAGCCGTGGAATTTCTCATGTGCATTGCCTTACACGAAGAGCCGCTACCGTGACCTCGATTGCGATAGTTCAAGTTTCAGTGGAGAAAAATGGCTAACTTGCTTCAATCGACGGTGCGCGTGTTGGTCGCGTGACGGTCGTTTGTGGCCGGGGTAAGCGTCAGGAACAGGCCCAGCCGGCATCATTGTGACTGTGGGGCACAAAGCAGGCAAAAATTGGAAGCGGGCCCATGACAACGACATCCGGCAGCACGTCGCATTGGGGGCTGACCAGCGCGCAAGCCGCGCGTCTGCTGAGCGAGCGCGGCAGGAACGAGCACAACGAGCATCGCATCGGAGGGCCGACGCGTATCGCGGCACGGTTTTGGGCGCCCGTACTCTCGATGCTCGAGGCGGCGATCACCCTTCAACTGATCAACGGCGAACGTGTCGAAGCGTGCATTGTCGGCGCGCTATTGGTGTTCAATGCCGCGCCCGGCCTCTTTCAGGAAGAGCAGGCAAATGGTGTCGTCGATGCATTGAGGCAGCGCAGAGTCGGCTCGGTGTCGATCCGGCTCGCGCGTTATCGTGATGATGTGGGCCGCCGGCCTTCAATGCTTCAGGCAAGTGTCGGCGTTCTTCCATGTGCAGACGTCGAGTCCGGTGTGAATGACCGGAGGTACCGACTTCCCTTCCGCGAGGTCACGCATGACCATCGCGGCGCGGTAGCCCATTTCCTCGGGCCGCTGGCCGACGAGCACATTCACCTTGTGGTCCTTGAGCGCTTGCAGTTCGGGCCCGAGCGTATCCGCCGAGACGATCACGAACTTGCCGTTCTTGATCTTGTCCATTATCGGCGCGACAACCTGCGAAAAGGCCTGCGGCGCAAAGAGAGGCCAGCCGCCCGCTAGCAGAAAGGCGTCGAGACCGGTAGGGTGGGCGGTCAGCGTGTCCTGCATCATCTGGTTCGCCTTGGCGGCGTCGTCGTTCACGTAGAGCGGACAGCCACTGATCTCATGCCAGCCGTTCTCGCCAGCGAGCTTCGTGATCCCTTTCTTCCCGGAGAGCACATCGCGCGCACCCTGGGCCCGCTGGTTGATGTTCTCCGCTGCCGGATTGCCCATCACCAGGCAGACATTGCCGCCTTTCGGCATCAGCATCTTCAACTGCTCGCCAAGCTTGGCGCCCAGTTCGTAGTTGTCGGTGCCGACATAGCTCTTGCGCAGTGACGCATCCTTCGGCAGCAGATCGGCATCCGCGGTGATGACCGGGACCGATCCGCCGCGGCGGCGCAGCACCTCCGCCACAGCCGGCGCGTTCGCTGGCGAGATCGCCATGCTCGCGACGCCCTTGGTCAGCAGGTCGTCGATGATCTGCACTTGCGCGCTCTCGTCCGCGGCGGTCGCGGGACCGGTGTAGTAGCAGTTGTAGCCTTGCTTGTTGAGTTCCTTGTTCGCCCGTTCGCATCCTTGATGCATGAGGTCGAAGTACGGGTTGTCGAGACCCTTCACCACCAGCGCAAGGGTCTTATCGGCCGCGAAGCCCGAGGACGCCAGCATCGCAAGTCCTCCAGCCGCAGCAAGACACATCCACAGTTTCTTCATTGCTTCCTCCTGTTCGGCGCCGGCTCTACGGTGCCCATGTCGGCCTACACAGTCTTCATAACGATCCAACGTCAGGCCCGAAATCGGAACTCGGCCTTGGAGCGGATCCTCGCGGTCTTGTGAACCCATGCGTGCGGCAGTTCCGCGTCCAATCCGGCCGCACCCGCTTCCCGCGGCACCGGCCGGGAAGCGGCCGGTGCGTCCAACGACATTTCAATCTCCTTGCCGCTCGCCACCGAGCCTGTTAAAGAGCACCGCGACGACGATGAAGCTGCCGACGACCGTGCCCTGCCAGAACGCGTCGACGCCAAGCAGGATCAGGCTGTTGCGGATGACCTCGATGAGTGCCGCGCCGACGATCGTGCCGAAGGCGCTGCCAACCCCGCCGGCCAGATTGGTCCCGCCGACCACGGTAGCAGCGATTACGCGCAGTTCGTCGCCCGTGCCGAGGCCTGTCGTCACCGCGCCTAGCCAGCCGACTTCGAGAATCGCCGCGACGCCCGCCATGAGGCCGCAGAGCGTGTAGACGGAACAAACGATGCGGCGCACCGGTACGCCGGTGAGAGTCGCCGCATGACGGTTGCCGCCGATCGCGAACACATAGCGGCCCCAGCGCGTCCAGCCGAACGCGAACCAGAACAACAGCCCAAGCAGGATCAGGAACCACACCGGATTGGCGACGCCGAGCGTCGCGCCGCCGCCGAGCGCGAGGAGCTTGCTCCCGTCGGGGCCGAAATCGAAAATGGTCCGGCTGCGGGAGATCACGAGTGCGAGGCTGCGGCCGACGCTCAGCATGGCGAGCGTCACGACGAAAGGCTGCATGCCGAGATACGCGATGAGCAAGCCGTTGACGAGGCCGACCAGCCCGGCGGTCAGTAGTCCCATGCCGATACCGGCCCAGATCGGGTAGCCCGCGTTCATGACGACCGAGAGCACGATACCGCTGATGCCGATCGTCGAGCCAACCGAAATGTCGATGCCGCCCGTGACGATCACCGCCATCATTCCCAGCGCCACGATGGCGACGAAGGCGAAGTTTCGCGTAACGTTGAAAAGATTCTCGGAGGTCGCGAAGGTCGAGGTCGCGAAAGACAGGGCGATACAGGCGACGATCGTTGCCAGCACGACCCAGAACACCTGGCTTGCGAGCAATCCCGACCAGCGAGTATGCGTCCTCGCGGACTGTGGATCATCGAGCAATGGCGGCACTGTAGGGGGCCTTCGCGGCGCGTCGTTCAATGTGGTGGCTCCGATGCGAGGCAGGTTCAGGCAGCGGCGATGGCGCCGGTGATCAGACCTGTCACTTCTTCCGGGGAGGACTCTTCGGTCTTCTTGTCCGCGACCTTGCGCCCGCGCCGCATGACAACCACCCGGTGGGCGACGGCGAATACGTCAGGCATGCGGTGGCTGATGAGGATGACGGCGATACCGTGTTCGGACAGGCGTCTGATGAGATCGAGCACCTCGACGACCTGGCGCACACTGATCGAGGCGGTCGGCTCGTCCATCAGAACGAGCCTCGCTTCCGAGAGGCGCGTGCGGGCGATGGCCACCGCCTGCCGCTGTCCCCCCGACATTTGCCTGACGAGGTCGCGCGGGCGCGTCTCGGACTTCAGTGCCTTGAACAGTTCACCCGCACGCCGATACATGGTCGCGTGATCGAGCACGCGGATAGGCCCGAACCCGACTCGCAGTTCGCGGCCAAGGAAAACGTTGGCGGCTGCCGTCAGGTTGTCGCAGAGCGCGAGATCCTGATAGACGACTTCGATGCCGCGCGCGCGCGCGTCGACCGGCTTGTTGAAATGCACGGGATTTCCATCAATGAGAATTTCGCCGTGCGAAGGCGGAAAGTTGCCGGCGACGACCTTCACCAAAGTCGATTTCCCGGCCCCGTTATCGCCCATGAGCCCCACGACCTGACCTGGCTCCAGACTGAGCGTCACGTCGGTCAGGGCCTGAATGGCGCCGAAATGCCTGGAAACGCCTCTGAGCTCAAGAAGACTCATGGACAGTCGTGCTCGCTGGGTGGAGGCGTCCATGGCATTGGCCGGACGGCCAGTAGACACGCGAAGGAAGTAAATGTTTTTTAGCGCACGATAGGGCATTTAGCAAGGCACTTTGGCCATCTGTCGAACGTGCCGCCGGATCGGAAGGCGCGTCCAGTGCGGCTGCGCACGAAGCGGCGAGCGGTGGCCGCTGTGGGGCGTCGAGCCACTCGCGTCTTGAGAATGGGTCGTACGGACACGGGCTAAAGGGCTGGCACGCGGAGATCGTCGCTGGCGCGCCGGCCGTCGACGGATGCTCATCCCTGGCGCCGCTGCATGATCACCAATCTGGCGATTTGGCCGCTCCGCCAACCAGTGGTGTCTGTTGAACCTGAAACTGCCCCAGTGCCCAACCGAATGACTCGATTTCCCGCTTATGCAGCATCGCGAGCTTCAACAGGCACCGCTCGCCTTTTTCCGTCAGGTGGACCTGCACGAGTCGCCGGTCGGAAGCGTCGGGGCGACGCTCGACGAGCCCGGCTGCTTCGCAGCGGGACACGAGCGCCGCGGTGCCGTTGGGCGCTGCCTGCAACCGTTCAGCCAGCTCGCCGATACTGGCCCAGGAGCGGTCGGGAAATCCCCTGACGTGAAGGAGCATCTGATATTGCAGAGGCGTGACTCCTTCCGCGTGAGTAATTTCTTCCGAATACCGCAGGAACCTGCGTAACTGGTAACGGAATGCCGACATGGCTTCGAGATCCAGCTTGTTGGGCATGCCGACCCGGATGTGCGGTGATGTTTGCTTCACTTTGCTACCTGTCTCGTTCGGAACATGGATCAGGCGCCTGAAACCGGCTTCTCTGCAGCCTTGCTGAAATCCTGTTGCTCTATCGCAAAGCGCACCGGCAATGCGGCGTGACGGGGTGACAGCGCAAAATCGTATCAGATGGATTGCGTGCCCGCGCCGGATTGAGATGCAGTGAGCGTTGGGTGTTCCGTATCGCCACGACCATCAAGGTTGGTGAACACGCGTTGATAGGACTATAGTGCATGGCACGGCATGACATGATTGCCGAGGCCTGTCTACCCGGTCGCACCGACCGATTCAGGCGGGCGGTGCGATGTTCGATGTCCCCCCAAGACCGCTCGGCTTCTTTCTGCGTGGACCTTGTATTGCGTGCATGGGACCGCTCGAGGCTCCCGCGCCGAACGATGACGCGGTGTTGTCATGCGAGGAGAGGCGGGATATGGCCCCCACGAAGCTCGACGGCAAGGAAGGAGATTCGGCGCCTCCTGAAAACGCGCAAGAAGTCGCGAAGCCGCTCGACCTCTATCGCATGAGCATGCTGGGGTTCTGCCTCGGGATCGTGACCGGTTTTGGCGCGGTCGTGTTCAGGTTGCTGATCGGCACTATCCATAATGCGGCGTTTCTCGGACGCCTTTCGCCGCTCTACGACGCGAGCCAGTTTACCCCGCCGTCGCCGTGGGGCGCATGGGTGATTCTCGTGCCGGTAGCAGGCGGCTTCGCGGTCACGTGGCTGGTAAGCCGCTTCGCACCGGAAGCAAAAGGGCATGGCGTGCCAGAAGTGATGGACGCGATCTATTTCGGGGGCGGCGTGATCCGTCCGGTCGTGGCGGTCGTCAAGTCGCTCGCATCGGCGATCGCGATCGGCACCGGTGCGGCGGTGGGCCGGGAAGGTCCGATCATCCAGATCGGTTCGGCACTGGGCTCGACGCTGGGTCAGTGGCTGCGGATGCCCGCCAGTCAGCGGATCATTCTCGTTGCGAGCGGCGCGGGGGCCGGCATTGCCGCGACGTTCAATACGCCGATCGGCGGCGTACTGTTCGCGACCGAGCTGATGATGCCGGAAATCAGCGTGGGGACTTTTCTGCCCGTCGCACTGGCAACGGGCACCGCCACGTTCGTGGGACGGCTGTTCTTTGGCGGAGCAGCGGCTTTCCTGGTTCCCCCTCAGCTCGGAGCGCTCGATAACCATCTCGCGAGCGGCTTCACGCTGCTGCTTTACGCGCTGCTCGGGGTCGTGGCCGGCGTGGCGGCCGCGTTGCTGATTCGCGTATTGCACTGGGCGGAGGACGCCTTCGAGCGCGTTCCGGGGCGTTTTGCGCGCCACGCGCTCGGCATGCTGTTCGTCGGCGCAATGATGTATCTGCTGATGCGCTACGCAGGCCACTACTACGTGGAGGGCGTGGGCTACGCAACGATCCAGGCGACGCTCAATGAACAGTTGCAAGGTGGCCTGTTCCTGCTGCTGCTTGCGCTGTGCAAGATCGCCGCGACGTCGGTTAGCCTCGGCTCCGGCTCGTCGGGCGGCGTGTTCTCGCCGTCGCTGTTCATCGGCGCGACGTTGGGCGCCGCGCTGGCGTCCCTGTTCCATCTGCTGGTGCCGGCCGCTCCGGTCAGCGTGCCTGCATTCGCGATGGTCGGCATGGGGGCGGTGGTCGCGGGCGGCACGGGTGCCGCGATGACGGCAGTGGCGATGATCTTCGAAATGACGCGCGATTACGACATCGTGCTGCCGATGATACTTGCGGTTGCGTTCAGCATCGGCACCCGCCGGCTCCTCTCGCGCGAGACGATCTACACGATGAAACTCGTCAGGCGCGGTCATGTCATTCCGGATGCGTTGCACGCCAATATGTTTCTCGTGCAGAACGCGGGGGCGATCATGGAGGCCGACATACTGGTGCTCGACGCGGACGTCCCGTTTCGCGATCTCCTCGATCGCATGGGCGTCGCGCCGTTCCGGCACATCGTCGTCACGAAGGCAGGCATGCTGTACGGCGTGCTGCGCATCAACACCGGCCTGCGCCGCGCGGTCAGCCATGACAATCCGACGGTCACGATCGGGCAGCTCGCGCATCGCAACTTCATCGTCGTGAAGCGATCCGATGCGGCGTTCGAAGTGATCAGCGAGCTCCGGCAGCGCCGCGCGGTGATGGCGGTGGTCCTCGTCGATACCGCTGTCGATGGCGCGTTCGACGTGTCCGGCGTGATTGCGAAGGAGCATATTGCGGACGCCGTCGCGCGCAGTATCGATATTTTCCAGCCCCGGGCTCGCGCAAGGACTGCCACGTCGACGCAATCCGTGCGCGTCAACGACGCTTCGTATGCCGTGCACGGCAGGGGTCTCAAGGTGAGCGACCGTGAAGCTGAAAACTGAGTGGCGGACGTTGCGCGAGCGGCTCAAGGCCGCGGCGCACCTTGCGGATTCCGGGAGCACACGGGAAGACCGTTCGCCCGACGCAACCCCCGACCCGCGCGAGTGGGTGATCGTCTATCGCACCGAGCGCGGGTTCTGCTGCATGTACCGGGGCGAGCCGGTCGAATTCGACGAGATGCTGGACGTGCAGATATGGTCGGAGGAAGAGGACGTGCGGCTCTGGTACTTCGGGCTTTGAACTGGTCCGCGCGTCGTGCGCTGCGCGATTAACGGTACACCAGGTCGGCGCGGCGATTTTGCGACCACGACGCCTCGTCGTGCCCCAGCGCTACCGGTTTTTCCTTGCCCAGGCTGACGGCTTCCAGTTGCGTCCCGGGCACGCCAAGCGTTTCCAGCTCACGCATGACGGCCTGCGAGCGCCGCTCGCCCAGGGCGAGATTGTATTCGGTGGTGCCGCGCTCGTCGGTGTTGCCCTGTATCAGCACATGCTGGGACGGATGCCGGCGCAGATAGTCCGCATGTGCCTGGAGTAGCGCCTGATAGTCATCCCTGACCGTATAGCTGTCGAAATCGAAATAGATGCTTCGCTTTGCAAGCGGACTGTTGGGATTGTTCAGTTCGTCGATCGTCGAGGGACCGGTACTGAGCGCCGACGCATTGGCAGCCTGGCCGCTCGATGTGACCGTTTGCGGCGTTTTCGTTTCCGAATGACATCCGGCGAGCAGCGCGAGCATCACGAACGTGAGCCGGATCGTGCATTTTTTCATTCTGTCTCCCAGAAAAGTGACGACGTGGAGCAGGGCAGTACGTCGAGGGAAGCGACGTCTTGAAGTCTATGTGGCGTTTGCGTGGTGTGCCTCCGTATTTTCCCAGGCGATGCCGCCATCGGAGCAGCCGCCGTTATCTCACGAAGGTCATCTGAATGAACTCCTGCCGTGTTCCCCCTTCCTGGTTTTACGAAAAAGGTGCAGGAATCGCTTGAATAAATGTCACAACGTGCTTATCCTAAGGGCTAGTGGTATGGGACCTGGCGTGCCGATATTGCATGTTATGGCGTATGGTCCGGCAGCAAGCCCACTCGTTTTCAGGCGACAGAAGGCGATTCCCCTCCGCCCAGCTTCACGGCTGGGCTTTTTTTGCGTTGATCCATATCTGACGTTGAAATCGTCTGCCACTTTCTTCCGCATCCTGGACAGAAGAACGCTGCAACATGTTCGGCGGCTTTGGTTCCACTATGGAATCTTCTGGGTGAGCCCGTTGGTCACCGCTCTCGTTGCAGTGCTGGAAGCGCATCTGATTGACGCAGATTGTGACATATTGCGGCGTGCCGACGATCCACGTCGGCCATCGCTGATGCTTAACCTGCGGCACTTCCATCCCGCGCGATTTCGGACCATCCGCGGCGTCGATCTCGAGCACAGGCTCGCGTTCGCCGGCGCCCCCACAGGCCTGTCGGCGGCGTTCAATGCGCCGCTTGTGAACGCGGTCTTTGCCATCAAGGAATTGACCCGCAGCTTCGACGCACGCATGAGCGGCGTGATCATTACGGCGCAATCGAAGTAGGCAATTACATGCCCGGTCTGCTCGCCGTCGCGGTGCTGCTGATCGGCGTCATCTCCGGGTTGGCAAGGCCTTCGTGATTGTCATCGCGATGATCAATAGGGAGCACCGGGTGTGGGATCCATCGGTGCGCTGCACTCGCAGATAGGGAGTAAACACAGATTTATTTGGCAGAGGCCACCCGCTATCATGCAGCGACTGTGCCGTGAGGCGGCAAGTTCCAAACGTCTGAATTCTGAAGTGATACAGCGATCATTCATGAAGTCTGCGCCAGACTCATCAAAACTCCTTCGCAAGCTCACCAGGGCCGTGCTGTTGGTCGCGACAGCCATTTGCGGTAGCGTGAACGCGATGACAGGTGATCGGATGCTGGACGAGTTAGTGCCGCTGGATTCCTCTGGTCCATGGGCCAAGATGAGGTCTTCGAGCAGAGGCTCGACCTCTGAGGCAGTATCCTCTCCAACGACACCATGGTATCCGGAGCGCGCCGATCCGTATTCCCGGTCTTCTTTGGCGGACATATCGCTGGCAGCGCACGGCGAAATCCTGGCGTTTGACGATGCATACACGCCGTCACGTAATGCGTTTGGCGCAGGAAGTTTCGCACTCAGCGCGTTGGGTTTCGGGGCTTCGAGCCTCGATTAATCATCTCAATCGCGGTAGCGAGGGCCGTGGCTGGTCTTGCCTGATTGTGGGGGGGGGGGGGGAACTCACCCATTCGAAATCGGCCATCTCTGTAACGGACGCCGCGCACGAAACGCCGATGTGGTCCCACAATTTCGCGTTCGCTTTGGCGCAATCTTTGACAACCGGATCGGTTGCGAGCGCGACCACTGCCGACGATGCTGCCAGATCTCCCAACACCCGGCGCGAGCATCGGAGTTGTTCCATGCCTCAATGGAGGAAGGGTTCTTCAGAGTGGAGGTTTTCCCGAGTCTCTTTCATGCGCATCCCGGGACATTTACTGAAGCGCTTTACCCGCGCACCGCGCCGGTGTGCGTTGAATCACCGCGATAGACTGGCTGGAACTCAGACGTTTCGTTACATCTCATGGAATTATGTCATATCGTGCACTAACATTTGATATGCGTTGGAAATCCGAAGCGTAGAAATCGGAACCAGCTTTCCCAGGAGGAGAGCGCGAGCATTGCTCGGACGTGTCCATTCTGTGGGAGACCGAAATGAGAAGACTATCGACCGCGGGCCGACGGCATCGCCGGCTCGTACTGAAGGCTGCTGCCGCAGCCGGAATTGCGCAGATCGGCGCACCCTTCATCATCAAGGCGCGCGGAGAGGTTCCAATCAAATTCGGGCTCGACGACCCGTTGACAGGTACCTACGCCGAACTCGGCAAGAACGAGCAAATGGGTTGCGAATACGCGATCGATCAGATCAATGCGCGCGGGGGCATATTGGGTCGTCCGGTTCAGCTCATCGTGGAGGATTCCACCAGCGCGGATACTGGCGCTGCTGTACAGAAAGCGCGCAAGCTGATCGAACGTGACAAGGTGGACTTCCTGCTTGGCAATGTCAACTCGGCTATGGCGCTTGCGATCGGGCAGGTTTCAAACGAATTGAAAACACTGCATATTGTGACGGGTGGGCATACCGACGCCGTGACCGGTACAGATTGTCACTGGAACGTCTTTCGGGTCTGCAATACGACGAGGATGGAAACCAACTCGGTATCGAAGGTCCTGTTCGACCGGTACGGAAAAAAATGGTTTTTCATCACCCCCGATTACGCATTTGGCCACACCTTGCAACTCGGCTTCGAGGCGAGCCTGAAGAAGTTCGGAGGGGTGGAGGCTGGAGCCGCGTTGGCGCCGCTTGGCACCACCGACTATTCGTCATATTTGATCAAGGCGCAGGCTGCCGATCCTGACGTCATCCTGTTTCTTACCGCCGGTCAGGATGCAGTCAATTCGCTTAAGCAGGCGGTGCAGTTCGGCCTTAACAAGCGTTTCCACATCGCCGGGGCGCAGCAGGAACTGGAGGTGCTCGAGGGCTTGCCGCCGGATGCGCGAATCGGTACGTGGGTATTCGAATGGTACTGGGACCAGCCCAACGTACCCCACGTAGCGGAATACGTGGCCGGCATCCGTAAGAAGGCCGGGAGAGTGCCGACTGCCAGACACTGGTTCGGGCACGTCGCTGTCAATAGCGTTGCACTCGTCGCTAATCAGGAGAAGACGCTTGACGCGGTGAAACTGGCGCGGGCGCTTGAAGGCTTCAAGTTGCCGCCGGACGTAGGGCTGATGCCGGACACACCGTTCTATCGGGCCGGCAACCATCAGCTCATGCCGGATCTCTATGTGGGACATGCGGTAGCGCAAGGACCTAGACCTGATGATCTATTCCACGTCGATCAGTTGGTAAAGGGCATCGACGCGGCGCTGCCGGTCAGCGAAACCGGCTGCCGTCTCACATGGGCATGACCGGTTCGGGGAGCCAGACAGGGGCTGAGTGCCTAATGACGTCGCGCTGCCGCAACTGCCGCGCGACCGATGAGCCGGGACATCGGAAGCGGACGTCGGCAGCACAGGTAACGGTATGACGCAACTGATCCTGTTCAACGTTTTCAACGGTATCGTCATTGGCGCGTTTTACGCGCTAATGGCGCTTGGCCTGTCGCTGATCCTGAATCTGAGCGGTGTCATCAACTTCGCGCACGGCGGATTCCTGGCAATTGGCGCTTACCTCGCCTACACGATCATGCCGTATGTCGGCTTTTGGGCGGCGCTTGTTATTGCACCCTTGCTGACGGCTGCTATCGGACTGCTGATCGAGCGGGTACTGATTCGCCCGCTGTATGGAAGAGATCCCCTATACAGTCTGCTGCTCACGTTCGGGCTCGCGTTTCTGCTGCAGGACGGTAGCCGCTATATCTGGGGGCCTCAGACATTGCCGTATCAGATTCCGGACGCGCTGAACCGGCCATTGACGTCCTCGTTCTTCTTTCTAACGGGCTATCGTGTGTTCATGGTCGTACTGGTTGTGATCGTCGTGGCGGCGCTCTTCATGTTCCTGAAGTTCACTCGATCCGGCATTCGTATCCGCGCTGGTGTCGGAGACCTCGAAACGGTCGCGACACTGGGCGTGAATGTACGGTGGCTTCGCAGCATGAATTTCGGCCTCGGCATCTTTCTCGCGGGGCTGGCTGGCGTACTGGCAGCCGGCATGCTCGGACTGCAACCGACCATCGGTGATTCGCTCATCATGCCGAGTTTCGTTGCGATCATCGTCGGGGGACTGGGCAGCCTGCCGGGTACGCTGCTCGGCGGCATTCTCATTGGCGTCGCTTCTGGCCTGACTTCTGTCTTTTTCCCGTCCGCGACCGAAGCGGTGATTTACGTCCTGATGGGGCTAGTGCTGCTCGTACGTCCGCGCGGACTGCTGGGTGAGGAAGGGAGGGTCCAGTGAGATCATCACTGCAACTCGCGGGGGATGCGGCGGTCTGGCTGGCGCTCGCAGCCATGCCGTACTGGATCACCTGGCTCGGCGGCTATACGGCACTTGGTACACGCGTAGTAGTAATGGCATTGGCGGCGATGGCGCTCAATTTTCTACTCGGTTTTACAGGCGTGTTGTCGTTCGGTCACGCGGCATATTTTGGTCTCGGCGCGTATGGCGTTGGTATGACGATCCGTTATCTGGTGCCGAATACGCCGCTTGGTATCGTCATTGGGGTCGCGGCCGGCACGCTGGCGGCGGCGCTCATCGGCGCGCTGATTGTCAGGCTTCGGGGCGTCTATTTCGCGATGGCGACGATCGCATTCGGCCAGGTGTTCTACTTCGTCGCCTTTCGCTGGAACGCCGTGACTGGCGGCGACGATGGACTCTCCGGATGGCATCGCATGCCTCTCCACTTTGGCCAGCAGAGAATCGACATTCTTGGCAACAGCACCGTGTTTTACTATTTCGTTTTGCTTTGCTTTGCCGTGTCGGTTGGCGTCATGACTGCGCTGTTGCGCTCTCCGTTTGGCCGTACGCTTCTGGCGATACGCGAGAACGAAAAACGGGCGCGCTTCCTGGGGCTGCCGGTGGAGCAGCATATCTGGCTGTCGTTCGTGATCTCCTGCTTTTTCGTGAGTTTTGCCGGTACCTTGTACGCGCTGCTCAATAACTTCGCCGATCCGCATGATCTGCGGTGGGACCAGTCAGGCGATTTTGTGATCATGGCCGTGCTGGGGGGAATGCGCTCGTTGTGGGGACCGCTGATCGGCGCGGCCGTCTTCGTGCTGGTTCAGGATTACATCTCCACACGGACTGAGAACTGGATGTCGTTTATCGGCCTGCTGTTCATCCTCGTCGTTCTGTTCTTTCCCCGTGGCGTGCTGGGCATCCGGACGGGCGGGGTGCGTTCATGAGCCTGCTCGTAGTCGATCACGTATCTCACCGGTTCGGCAATCTTCGCGCGGTTAGCGATGTTTGCCTGACTGTGGAAGCCGGTGAGCTTCGCGCGGTAATTGGACCTAACGGTGCAGGAAAGACGACGTTCTTCAACCTGATCAGTGGGTTCTTTCCGCCTACGTCGGGGCGTATCGAGTTCGACGGACGCGACGTGACCCGGCTTGCGCCTCATCGCCGCGTTGCCATGGGAATGGCGCGGACTTTCCAGATTACGGAAGTTTTTCCTGAGTTGTCCGTTCGCGATAATCTGCGGATTCCGGTCGAACTTCGGGCCGGGCACAGGCTCTCGCCGTGGCTCTCGAGGGCGGCGCGCACGACCGTCAACCAGCGGCTGGAAGAATTGCTCGTGCTCGGCGGACTCGAGCAGCGTGCTCGCCGGTTGGTGGGTGAGCTGTCGCTTGGCGACCAGCGAGCCACGGAAATCATCATGTCGCTCGCACTCGAACCCAGGCTCCTGCTCCTCGACGAACCGACCGCGGGGATGGGAGATCAGGAAACCTACGACGTGACGCAACTGATACGACGCCTGCACCGCGATCGATCGCTGACGATGATTCTGATCGAGCACGACATGCGCGTCATCTTCCAACTGGCACAGCGCATCATGGTGCTCGCCGAAGGCAGGATTCTGGCAGAAGGAACGCCCGAAGAAATCACCGGCAATCAAGCCGTGCAAGCAGCCTATCTGGGAACAGCAAAATGAGTGCCCTGGTTGCCGAGGGACTGCAGACCTGGTACGGCAAGAGCCACATTCTGCATGGCGTATCGGTGGACGTTGACGACGGCCAGATTGTCGCCCTGGTAGGGCGCAACGGCGCCGGCAAGACGACAACCATGCGAAGCCTGATGGGATTGACCCGGCCACGCGCGGGAAGGGTGAACATTCTAGGCCGCGAAACGACCGGCTGGCCGCCAGACCGGGTCGCGGCGCTCGGTGTCGGATATGTGCCGGAGGGTAGGCGCATATTCGCGAGTCTCAGCGTGGAAGAAAATCTGCTTGTGCCCAACGGGCGCACCGGTCCTTGGACTATCGCACGTGTGTTTGAGCTTTTTCCCCGGTTACGCGAGCGTCGGAACAGCAAGGGCCGGCAACTCTCCGGAGGGGAGCAGGAAATGCTCGCGATCGCACGCGGCCTGCTGCTCAACCCACGCGTACTGCTTCTCGATGAGCCGTCTCAAGGTCTCGCACCGCTGATGGTGCAGGAAGTGTTTGATGTGATCGTCAGAATGCGCGCCGAAGGCATGTCGGTGCTTCTGGTTGAGCAGAACGTTCGAGCGGCTGTCGAGATTGCCGACGCGGCTTGCGTGCTGGACGATGGTCGGGTCGTTTTTTCCGGATCCGCGCAAGAACTTGCGCGTGACGAAGCTCGTGTGCGTACTCTGGCCGGGGCCAGTGCGAGCGATTGGCGCATGCTCGACGATGCTTGAATCGCATGAAGCCATGCCACGAATTTGAAATGGCACAGTGTGAACTAACGCTCGTCGAAGCGCACAGGCATTTCCAAGCCCTTTAATTGTCGCTTCGGTTCACGGCGGGAATTTTATCGCCGTCTTTGCGGTCGAAGCGTTCAGGGTGAGCCGTTCATGTATGACGGTGCGCGGATGCGCACCGCCTCTTTCGCGCAACGCCGGTTCAAAAACCGAACTCCGGGGCAGGCGCAAGGAGACCAGAAATGAGCACGATTTCCGACCTGACGCTATCGGGCAAACTGCGTCGCGATGCTGGGATAGTGGGGTTGCTGTTCGCAAGCACCACTAGCATGATTGGTTCAGGGTGGCTGTTCGGCGCCTACCATGCATCGAGAATAGCCGGTCCGTTGAGCATAGGCAGTTGGGCGCTTGGCGCTGTCATCATCATGCTGATTGCGCTATGTTTCGCGGAGCTTGCCGCCGTTTTTCCTCGTAGTGGGGCGCTGGTTCATATGAGCCACGCGAGCCATGGCGACGGACTTGGAAGGTTGTGGTGCTGGCTGCTCTTCCTCGCCTATGTCCCGGTGCCTGCAGTCGAAGCCGAAGCAATCGTCACCTATGCAAGCAACTATCTGCCATGGCTGATCCGTCCTGGCTCCGCCGGGGTGCTGAGTTTGGCGGGCTTCTTCGTGTGCGCCGGTTTGCTCGGAATCACCGCGCTGCTGAATCTGATGGTGATCAGATGGCTGCTCAACGTCAATTCAACCATTACGTGGTGGAAAATTCTGGTACCGATACTGACCATCGTCGGCTTGATGGCAGCGAGCACCCACTGGGATGTCGTGCGTGCGGCGCCTGACACCTACAAGCTCTCCGGCATGTTCACGGCACTTCCCGCAGCAGGTATCGTTTTCAGCTATTTGGGCTTCCGTACTGCGATCGACCTCGGCGGCGAAACGGCCAATCCACATCGCGACATTCCGCTAGCCGTGATTGGCTCGGTCGTGCTCGCTGCAGTGGTTTACATCATGTTGCAAGTGGCCTTTATCTGGGCGCTGTCGCCGGTCGATCTCGCGCACGGATGGGCACACCTCAGCTTCAAGGGGGAAATGGGACCGTTCGCTGGACTTGCCGCGACGCTCGGGCTCGGCTGGATGGCGACGCTTCTCTATATCGACGCCTATATATCGCCTGGCGGCACGGGGCTGATGTATGTAACCGGCGGATCGCGCGTCCTCTTTGCTACGGGCGAAATGGAGGCTGGTCCCCGCATGCTGACAAAGCTGAACCGCAACAAGGTGCCATGGCTGGCGGTTCTCGTGATGTGGGTCGTTGGCACCATTTTCCTGCTGCCGTTTCCTGCATGGCAGAAGATGGTCGACTACATTACGTCGGTTACGGTGCTGACATATGGTCTTGGTCCGGTCGCGTTGCTGGTGTTGCGCCGTAACCTTCCGGAACTGCATCGTCCATTTCGCATGTGGGCCGCGCCTGTGCTGGCGCCAGTCGCATTTATCTGCAGCAACCTCGTAATATATTGGACTGGCTTTGCAACGAACACCTTTCTGTTTGCGCTGGTGGCGATCGGTTTCGTACTCTACGCGGCGTACTACCACATCGTCTTGCGCAAAGCTGCGAAAGACTTCGGCTGGAACAACATTGCGTGGCTGTTGCCGTGGTTTGGGGGCATCTGGTTATTGTCTTGGCTCGGCGGCATCGGTGGCGGACTCGGTGTGATCGGATTCGGTTGGGACATTCTTCTAGTGGCGCTCTGGAGCGTGATCGTGATGAGGCTAGCAATGCGCTGCGCGTTGCGCGTCGAGCAGACGCGAGCAATGATGGAGCGAATGGACGCGACGAGTTGACTGGCAACGCCATCGTTCAGCGAGGGAGGAGTCAACGGAAGCTCTATCGTAAGCACCTCGCGACGGCCGTCCGCAACGCGGCGCCCGCGTGAGGCATGATCGGGAATCGGGTTACGTGTCAGCAGACGCCGATGGGCCAGCCTGCCGAGGCAGCTTCGTGGCCACGTTCCAGGGCAACAGTTCGTCGATGCGGTTAATGGGATGGTCAGCGATATGGGTCAGGACGTATCAGTGCTGCCGCCTTGCGTCCGGATGGCTCCTTCTTAAGCGTCCTTTAAGCACCACGGCCTAGCTTTAAAGCGTCAACTGTTCGAAGTTCAAGCCCTGTGAAAGTCTCGCATGCCATATGCGCCGCCGATGTGAGCGCGCAACCGCATGCGACGTCTGGAACTGGACACTCGCTGAGGAGAATGAACCATGAAAAGGCATCAGGTTATCGCTGTCACGTGCGCGTTGTTCTCCGCCGCCTATTGTGGTGCGACCGTGCAGGCCGCCGAGTCCCCGCCGGCCGTCGCGTCGGACATGGGCAAAGTCTCGGGGAAAGGAAACGAGGCCTTCCAGCAGATCGAACTTGCGCGACTCGCAATCTTCAACGGTAACGGTTCGGAGGCCGCCACGCTTGTAAAAGCCGCCCAGAAATCACTGCAGGAAGCGCAGGCTGACAATACTGCTTTTACCAAGGCTGAAAAAGACTTGAAACTTCCACCCACGGCTTCCAGCGCGCCGCATGTCCAAGCGGACGTCGCTCGCGCTTCGCAGGAGCTGATGTGGCTTCCAGTTGGCGCTGACGTAACTATCACCGACAATCTCGCCCAGTCTTCCGAGAAATCCAAAGCGGTGGCATCCGCGAACGAGCACATCAAGCAAGGTCAGCGGGATCAGGCGCTCAACGCCCTGAAGGTCGCGAATATCAACGTTGCCTACACCATGGAACTCGTTCCGCTAAAACTGGTGATCGCGGACGTCAATGACGCTGCGAGGCTGATCACTCATCACCAGTACTATCAAGCAAATGACGCGCTCCGGCAGGCGGTGGCGAGCGTGCGGTATGACTGGGTCGACCTGGACGCCATTCCTCAGCACGCACAAACCGCACAAATGGCTTCGAAGCCTGCCGAGCATTCCGCCTCGTCCGCGAGCGCACGATGAATCTGTTCGCGATGCCAAAGCGTCCCTGGCGGTACAGAGGGACAATTTAGCGTTAGCTTATTCTGAAGGGTCATCACGCCCCCAAAGAGCAGTCGATCACGGCATTTATTGCCTCCGCTTATGCCACAACAGAACGAACGTCGTGCGCAGCTAATGAGCGCTGACCGCGAGTTAGATTCAAGTCGACCTGCCTGCGCGCCGGTAAGGTATGGTCCGCGCATCTGATCTTTATATAGCACAATGTGCCACATTGTCCTACACTTTGGATATCGAGATTAGCGCAAGCCTCGTTGCTGGTTATAAGCGTCGATTGCATCAGGCGGCCGTCTCGGCGGCCGTCGCAACGGCACAGTTGTCCTTCGCGGAGAGGTCTGTATGCTTGTTAGGTTCAAGTGCCGTTCAACTCCGGACGTCGTCATGCTGCGGAACCTCGCGGAATATCTCCTCGCAGCCATCGGTAAGCAAGTCGCCACTCGTGGCGTCATCAGCCACGACGAACTGGGTACGGTGATAACGCGACTTGAACGCGCTATCGAAGATCAGGCACGCACTGAATTAGCCCTCAACGTCCTCCATCACGTGCCGAACGACCATAGTTCAAACAGTGCGGCCGCGACGGTCGAACATCGCGCCTGGCCATTGCTCGACATGATGCGCGAGGCCCATCGCCATGGCGACGATATTCTCTGGGGTATTTAGACCGTTGGAGCGCTGCGGCGCGCAGGCGCATGTCTTCGTTATCGCGAGACAGCGCCGATGCCGTTGTCAGCGCAAGGGCGTTCCAGAGGATAGACGCGATAAGTCTGCAGATGCGACCTGACGTTCAAACGATCATCGTCGCCACGCGCATCGAACCCGGCGCCGACGCATCATCTATTAGCGACCTGCCGCATCGGACCAATAATTCTCGACATGTCGCGAAGCTAAATGATTGCGATCCGACGTAATCTGCGCGAGCGGTAAATCGCGCGTGCCCTTCGTCGTGCGGCCGTAGGACGAGAGGTCTGACCGCATCCGAACCGCTTCCCGGAGCGGGAGCCCTCGCGGCGCTCAGGGTTCCAATGACCGTCTGGGGATCGTTGAAGGCCGCATAAAAGAGCGCGCCGTCCCAGATCACCAGGGTCTCAAGCAGCACGCCGGCGGCGGTGCCGCGCGCGACACGAGCGAGGGCTCACGGGCCGGGTTTTAAGTTTCGTTTAAGTTTTCGCGTCTAAATTCCGAGAAATGTCATGTCGTGCCATAATATTGCATTAGGCTTTCAGCGGGTGCGGCGCGGAATCGCGTGACTTCGACGTGTCCTCAGCTTGCCGGTCAAGCACGTCCGACTGCAGCATCGGCAGCTATCTTCACCCAGCGACTGCTGGGTTTTTTTTTACACGATATGAGCGCAACTTCCACATCGGCCACTTCCCGCTCGCGCATGAGTGCGCTCGAGCTGCGAGCGACGCTGTCGCTCGCAGCGATCTTTGCACTGCGCATGCTCGGTCTCTTCATGATCATGCCGGTGTTTTCGGTGTACGCGAAAACCATTCCCGGCGGCGACAATCTCCTGCTGGTCGGCATCGCGCTGGGGGCGTACGGCGTCACTCAATCGCTTTTCTATATCTTCTACGGCTGGGTTTCCGACAAGGTTGGCCGCAAGCCAGTTATCGCGACGGGTCTCGTAATATTTGCGATCGGCAGCTTCGTCGCCGCGGGGGCGCACGATATTGTGTGGATCATCGTCGGTCGCGTGATCCAGGGAATGGGCGCCGTTTCCTCCGCGGTGCTCGCTTTTATTGCCGACCTCACTACCGAGCAGCACCGCACAAAAGCAATGGCGATGGTGGGTGCCTCGATCGGCATTTCTTTTGCGGTGGCGATCGTGGGTGCGCCTCTGGTGTTCCACTGGCTCGGGATGAGCGGCCTGTTCTCGCTGGTCGGCGCGCTCTCGATTCTCGCGGTGGGCGTGGTGATCTGGGTCGTGCCGGATTCGCCGAACCGGCCCGTCCACTTGCGGGCGCCATTTGCCGAAGTGCTCCATAACGTCGAGCTGCTGCGCCTGAACTTCGGCGTGCTCGTACTGCACGCCACGCAAACGGCGCTGTTCCTTGTGGTGCCTCGCCTGCTCGTCGACGCAGGGCTGCCGGTCTCGTTGCACTGGAAGGTCTATCTGCCGGTCATGGGTATTGCGTTCGTCATGATGGTGCCGGCCATCATTGCCGCGGAGAAGCGGGGGAAAATGAAGGCCGTGGTCGTCTCTGCAATCGGTCTGATCCTCATTGGCCAGCTATTGCTTGGCTCGCTCGAACATACACTCGTTATCGTGCCCTCCGTGCTGTTCGTGTATTTCCTCGGCTTTAACATCCTCGAAGCGTCGCAGCCCTCGCTCGTCTCGAAGCTCGCGCCGGGCGATCGGAAGGGTGCGGCCACGGGCGTGTACAACACCACGCAGTCGATCGGCCTTGCCCTCGGCGGCGTGGTTGGCGGCTGGCTTCTAAAACACAATGGCGCGAACGCGGTGTTTTACGCGTGCTCCGGGCTCGTATTGTGCTGGCTCGCAATCGCGTTCAATATGAAGGTTCCGTCACCGCGGAAAGCCTGAGTCGCGCTTCTGGCGCGAAATGCAGCCGGTGAGGGCGTCGCCGGAAAAAACCTAGAAGAAAAACAGGGGAACAGATCGTGCGCATTCTCGCGCTGATGGACCGTCGAAAGCTGCAGCGCATCAACCGGTTATGGCTCCACTATGGCGTGTTCTGGCTGGGGGCGATCGCCGTAGGCCTGGTCGCGGTGCTTTACGCGAAGCTGATCGATTTCGGCTACGCTGTGTTCCTTCGCTATGCGGCTGACCGGTTCTGGCTGCCTCTGATTGTGGCGCCCGCAACCGGCGCCGTTACGGTGTGGCTTACACGGCGCTTCTTTGACGGTTCCGAGGGCAGCGGTATCCCCCAGGTGATCGCCATGCTGCACGGGCCGAACGAACTCGGGCCACGGCTGCTCACACTGCGTATTCTCGTTGGAAAGATTCTGGTCTCGTTCCTGGCCCTGCTCGGTGGCTTTACCATCGGCCGCGAAGGTCCGACCATTCATGTTGGCGCCGCCCTGATGTTCAGCCTGAGGCGCTTTTACCCGAGGCGTTTTCTGGCGATCCGGCCGGGCGTGCTGGAGCGCAGACTCGCGCTCGCGGGTGCGGCCGCCGGTTTGTCGGCGGCGTTCAATGCTCCGCTCGCAGGCGTGGTGTTCGCCATTGAGGAACTGATGCGCAGCTTCGAGGAGCGCGCGAGCGGCGTGCTGATCACGGCAATCATCTTCGCTGGCGTCGTTTCACTTGGGCTTCAGGGAAACTATGTGTATTTCGGCACGATCGATATCGGGTCGGGATTGCCCCGATGGATCAGCCTCGCCGTAGTGCTGATTGGTGTCCTTGCGGGCGCGCTAGGGGGATGCTTCTGCTGGCTGTTGCTCAACACGAAGCGCTGGATGCCCGAAGTTCTGCTCGAACTGCGCGTGAAGCGGCCTGTGCTATTCGGCGCGCTATGCGGCCTGGTCATTGCGGTCGTCGGCGTGAGCGCAAATGGCCATACATTTGGCAGCGGCTATGCCGAAGCGCGGAGCATGCTGGAAGGCAGCGCGCATGTCAGCGCGGCATACCCGCTCCTGAAGATGGTCTCGATGGTGGGATCGTATCTGCCAGGCGCGCCCGGAGGCCTGTTCGCCCCGTCGCTTGCGATCGGGGCTGGCATCGGCAACACGGTTCACATGGCGTTCTCGCAGATCCAGCTTCCGATGCTCATCGCGCTCGGCATGGTCGGCTATCTGGCGGCGGTCACCCAGAGCCCAATCACGGCGTTCGTGATCGTCATCGAGATGATCAACGGGCACGCGCTCGTTATCTCGCTGATGGCCACGGCGCTCATCGCGAGTCGCGTCTCGCGCCTTTTTGCGCCACCGCTGTACGAGGCGCTTTCGGAGCGTTATCTGCGCAAGCCGTGAGGCAAAGGCGACGGTAGGTCGAACAGACATCGACGGAGTTCATATGGGGATCGCAGACAGAATCGAAAAGCGTCTATTGGGCATGGCGCGCGTGCTATGTCTCATCGCGCTAGTTGGCGCCATCCTGGCGATGATCGCATTAATGTTTGCGCTTGGCGTTCCGAGGACGGCAGCTGTTATCACAGATCCGCCCGTCAGCGCGAGCGAGGTACTCTCTTCGATAGCGGGTTCGGAGGCGGCCAATGACGGTCTGAAGATCGGCAGCGCGAACGGCAACGCCATGGCGGATATCGCTGGCGCCGCGGGATTAATTATCCCCGCTTCGCTTAATGCCCTGTTGAACCAGAATAATGCAAGCCAACCGCTGCTCAAGGCGTGGCTCGAGCGTATTCCCCAAGCCGACCGACAGCAGTTCCTGGATGAACTGTCCGACGTTGTTGCGGCTGCCGGGCAGCACGCTGCTACGTGGGAATGGGACAACCGCGAGCGGTATGTTGCAGCGGCCATGGATCAGTATGCCCGTGTCAAGATTGGGCGGATTGATGCGGCCCAAAGCGCCGTTCAGGCGGCAGAGGGCAAAAACGCTCAGTTCGGTTCGTCGCTGGGAATTCTTCTCGCGTTGACAGGTTTCCTGACTTTGCTGCTACTGCTCACAGCGATCGAACGCAATACGCGTAATAGCGCGGTGAAAAGACAGGAATGAGTTGGCGCGACTTGAGATGGGATGCCGATGTAAGGTGTTTTCTGTTGCACCAGCTGTCCAGAACAGGCGCGACCTCTCGCCACTCGCACAGCGCGGGCCGGAGACGAACGCCGGATTAAAGTCGAGACAGGTGGCGCAGTCGCTCTTCTGACGGCAGAGTCGATCGCTCGACCTGCTGGTTTGATCTGTCGGCGCGTTTCGGAGGCCGCGCCAACGCGAGGCCAAACTCACTTCTTGCGATTCTGACCGATGGCCCGGGCAACGTGCCGAGCGGGAGATCACTGCGAACAGGAGCCTATCGACAGAGCAGTCCCTGGGTAGATAAGGGTCCAGGTCCGCATCGCGAAGCTCGCACAACTTACAGCTCTGCAGCCGTTAGCTTCGGGCGGCGACGCTGGCATGTGCGTCGCAGCACCGCAAATGGGCACGTCGTGCGACGCAGGGTTCAGAGAAGGTCGGTTTCACAGAACGATTGGAAAAACCCGATGGGCAATTGCGGAGGGCTATCTGATTGACGTTACATGGTCAGAGCGCTGTCATCGTCGCTATTCTCTGATCGTCTTTTTCGCGCCCCGGCGAAATATTGTCCAAGCTGCCCAGGATCGGCGCGTTTTCCATGCGTTAAGCCTACATCGGTCGACGTTACAAGTGTTCACGACAAACGGTCCACGACAAACGACGTGCTTAACGATGCATCTCGACCGTTCGGTTGACGTGCAATCTCGCTTGGTCATCAGGAGACCCGTAACCCGGCGTCCGCCCGAATCGAGCCGTTGTCCATCAGCCAATCTTGCAGAGCCGGAACTGCAGTTGCTCTTCCGTGCGCTATCAGTGCAAAGCCCTTTCAAGACCAACGATGACTTACGGTACTTTTCCAGCCTGGCTCCATAGTCTGTCAATCGCCTGGTTTGTGTTAGGCGTGGTGTGTGCCGTCATCATTGTGACTGACGAGGTAAGACATCCGCAGAAGATGTGGATCATGAGCCTGGTTTGGCCGCTGACCACGCTATTCGGCACGGTTCTCTGGCTTGCTGCCTATTATGCATGGGGACGCAACTTGCTCGCCGCCGAAGCTAGCGATAAAACGCAACCGTTCACAGTGATCGTGATGAAAGGCACGAGTCATTGCGGCGCTGGTTGCACACTCGGCGACATTGTTGTCGAATGGTCAGCCTTTGCGTTTCCAGGGTTGGCGGTGTGGTTCGGATGGCACAGCATATTCAACGAGAAAACTTTTGCCGTCTGGATCCCAGACTTCATGATCGCCTTTCTGCTAGGAATCGGTTTTTAGTATTTCACGATCAAGCCGATGCGCGACCTGTCAATTGGACAGGGCGTGATCGCTGCAGTCAAAGCGGATATTGCCTCGATAACCGCGTGGCAGATTGGCATGTATGGAGCAATGGCGATCATTCAGTTCCTATGGTTCAAGCGGGTTTTTGGCGGCATCGCGAACGTTACAAGTTGGGAGTTCTGGTTCGCCATGCAGATCGCCATGCTCGCGGGCTTCGTAACGAGCTACCCTGTGAACTGGTGGCTGATTCGTTCCGGTGTGAAGGAGAAGATGTAGACCAAACCCTCAGCGAAAAGGGCGCCGATAGCGAGAAGCAAAATCGCAACTGACGTGAAGGCGGTCCCACAGGATGTGCGGCGATTGGATACTAGCTGCGTCCCAAACGCGTTCACCCGGACAAAACGTGCATTGTGATGGATGCCGGATGACCGTAGTAATCTGGACCTCACCCGCCTTCCGCGTCCAGAAAATACCCATTGACCGCATGAAATCTGCCGCGCTTCGGAGCGGGTTGATCGCCACTGCTCTGTTCGCTGCGCGTGCAGGTCCGCCGGCGCGAACCGAAGCTTGCCGGCGGAATGTCACAGCAGACCGATCGTAGCTAGCGCGGCTACGTAGCGGCGCTGCATTAAGACCTCAGCTCGTGGTTGTACCTTAAAAGTCGTCGTTGTGGTCAGAGAAGCTCGAACCCTGGTTCAGGGTTGATCGCGTTGAAAAAGGCCGTGACCCGACTGTATCGCTGACGGTATCAACCTCTCAGTGGTCCGGCGTAAGCTTTGGCGTAGGGTTGTACGAGAAGGCTCGCCCGCGTCACCATTTCGACGAGAACGAGTAAACCGGCTCGATAAGCGGGTTGGCGGCGGCTTGCGGTGCTTGCCGCCAGGCCGGCACCTTCAGCGCCGCTTGACCCGCCCGCGGCTCATGACTGAGAACCTGGAACACGCCGAAATCGTCATTGCTGTCGGGAATCGCGGCGAGCAGGTTGGCAAGCGCGCGCCAGCCCATGAAGCTCGATAGCCTTATCGCTATGCGCAGCCAGCGCTCGGCGCGTGAGCTCGGGGGCGTTGACGGTCTTGACGCTACGCACTGCATCCGTCGCATTGCGTTTTTCGTTGATCTGGCGTCGATCGATGCGCGAAGCAACGGGCAGGTCTGCATGCTGTCTCTCCAGTGTTGAACGCCCTCGACGCTGTTCGCGCCGCGCCACGCCGTCCGCTTGCCGGACATCCACGCGGATCACCGCGCCGCCGCTGCCGCACCGGCCACGCCCGATAGCAGCGCCCTCAATACCTGTCGCAACGTGGTGGCGCCGAAGCGTCGCTCGCTGATATTCGCCTCGACGTCGATCCGTCCAGCGTTGTGCGCGTCGTACAGATCGACGATCAGTTGGGCGTGCCGCTCGCCGAGCCCGGCGCCGCGCAGCACGGCACTCCATTCGTCGCGCGGCACCCGGTGGGCGATAACGGGCCGCCCGGACAGTTCCGCCAAGGTACGCGCGACGTCGAGCGCGCTTACCCGCTCTTTCCCTTCGATACTGACCACCCGTGGCGTCGCGCGCGAAGGCCCTTCATCGAGCAGCAACTGCGCGGCAAGCTCGCCGACGTCCTGCGCCGCGACGGTCGGAAACAGCTTGTCGAGCGGATCGTGCAGACTCGGCAGCGCGCCCCGGCCGAGCGCGACCGGCAGCACGCGTGCCCAGTTCTGCATGTGCTCGGCGGCGCGCAACAAGATCAGCGACGACGCGACGGTGCGCAACTGCGTTTCGAGGTAGTGGAACAGCGTCGTGATGCCGGTGCCATCCGCGTGCTCGGCGCCGTAGTCGGACAGCGCGAGGAGCCGCGGTGGCGCGCTGATGCGCAAAGCCGCGACGCCCGCGTCGATGATGCGCCGCATCGCGGCCGCGGGATCGTCATGCGCTCGCGGCACCGGACAGAGCCATTGCACTGCCTGCGCGCCGTCGATCGCGCGCGCGACCAGTTGTGGGTCGTTCAGGTCGGCGATCGCGAGCTCGCAGCCGATTGCCGCGAGCGCTTCGGCTTGCGTGGCGTCGCGCACCACCGCGCGTACCTGGTGGCCCGCGCGACGCAAGGCGGTTGCGCTCGCGTGTCCCACGTGACCGGTCGCTCCGAAAATGACGAACACGTTGTGCTCCTTTTGAGGATCGCTATGACGTGATGGTAGGGACGCGGTGCTCGCGAGGCGCTCAGATCTGGATGACTTTGCGCAGATCTGGATGATTTTTTACGCCGATGCCGCGCAGGTCGCGCGAATCGCGTTGGCTGATCGCGAGCTACGAAGTTCCGTCACGCCGGCGAACCTGCCAAAAACGCCGCACAATGCAGGCATCTCGCCGTCATTCAGCTCACTCAGGAGACAAGCGATGAACGCCGTCACCCCGATTCCCGCGCCTGCGCCGCACAGCGGCTCGCGCATCGCCGTGCGCACGAGCAGGGCGCTTGGCTGGCAAGGCTTCGGTGCGGAGCTGGTCAACGTGTCGGCCGGTTTGCATCGGATGCCCGCGTTTCGCCATCATCGCGTGGGCGTGCACGTTGGTGCGCCGGTGACTGCGCGCTGTCTGTGCGATGCGCGCCGCCACATGCGGATTCAGGCGCACGGCGACGCCGACGTGATCCCCGCGGGGCTCGAAGGTCAGTGGAACGATGACGCCGCCTGCACGATTTTCAGCGTCTGGTTTGCCGAGGACTTCGCGCGACGGACCGTCGAGCAACTCGCGTTGAACTCGGCCGACGCGCAGCTGCGCCCGCGCTTCCAGATGCGCGATCTGCGCTTTCAGCATCTCGCCTGGGCGCTGCGCGCGGAGCTCGAAGCGGACGATGCGTCCGCTCCGCTCTACGCCGAAAGTCTGTGTACGGCGATGCTGGTGCGTCTGATCGGCGTCGAAGCCATGCCGGGCAACCGGCGGCGTACGCTCGCGCCGCGCACGGCCGCGCGTGTGATCGAGTTTATCGACGCGCATCTCGATCAGCGTTTGACGCTCGACGAACTCGCCGCGCAGGCGCAACTGAGCGTGCCGCATTTCAAGGCGCTGTTTCGCGACACGCTCGGTGTGCCCGTGCATCAGTACGTGGTACAGCGCAGGGTCGAGCGCGCGCGAACGCTGCTGCTGCAGGGACGCCTCAGCGCAAGCCAGATCGCGCTCGAAACGGGCTTTGCGCATCAGAGCCATATGGCGCACTGGATGTCGCGTTTGCTCGGTGCAACGCCGCGTGAACTGCGCGGCGCCGCGCGCGATGACACGGCCATGTCGGGGCAGGAGAACCCACGACGTTGATGCGCGAACCGCGCGGCGCGGAACCCATCCGCTTCAACCGGGCGCGGCCCCCGTCAACTGCGCATAGACATCATGCGCGAGCTGCAGCAGTTCCTTGCGATCGATCCCACCCGACACCGCATAGCCAAAATCGCCGTCGACCCAATAGAACACGTTGACGGGCCCCGCCTGATACAGCTTGAACGCAGTCGTATTCGCGTTCTCGCGACGATGCGAGATGCACAGCGTGACGCGCTCGCCGTTCGGTCCGCGATACATGAACTGCGCGGTCGGACCGTCGTCGCCGGGCAGCAGGCGGCCGCCTGACAGCATGAATCCGCTCTTCGACAGCATCGGCGGATGGACCTCGGTGCCGAGCCGGTTCGCGAGCCATTGCACGAAGTCCTGCTCGCGATCGGCGCTCATGTCGCCCGGCCGGTCGATCGCCGGCATGTAGACGACGTGCGCGAGCGCCGCCTGGCGCGCGAAGCCCTCGGCGCTGTCCGCGCTGACCGGACGATTTCCGGCTTGCGTTTCGGCCCCTGGGTCGGTTCGATCGATCGCAACCGGTGGAATCAGATCGTTCCTGTGCATGCCGATGCCCACGCCGAGCACGAGCGCCGCGGCCATGCCCGCGAACTGCGCGGCAAAACGCGGCCAGTTCGCGGCCGCTCGCGCGCGGCGCGGCACGCCGGTCTGCAGACGCTTCGGCACGGGCTCGCTGAGCACGCGGTCGTAGCGCTCGTGAAGCAGACCATTGAGCGAAAAGTAATCGCTGACGCGCGCGGCCAGCTCCGGATTCTGTTCGAGCGCGCGCTCCACCTCGTCGCGCCGCTCGCCGGACAGCGTGCCGTCCACGTACGCGTGCAAGTCTTCTTCGCCGATCGGCATTTGCGGCTCGCTCATCGCACCACCTGTAATTTCGCACCGGGCTGGGCGCCCGCCATCAAAGCCCGCAGCCGTTCGCGTCCGCGCGAGAGCCGCGACATCACCGTGCCGATCGGAACGTTCAGCGCGAGCGCGACATCGGCATAGCTCATCTCCTCGAGACCGACCAGCAGCACCACCTCGCGCTGTTCGACCGGCAGCCGCTGCAACGCGTAGTCGAGGTCGCGCATTTCGAGCGAACGCGTCTGGCCCGACGGCACCGCGAGCTCGCTTTCGGCGATGCTGTCGTCGTCGACCGCGACGTGGACTGCGCGCGCCGACGCCTTGCGCGCCTGATTCGCGAAGACGTTGTGCATGATCGTGAACAGCCACGCGCGCAGATCGGTGCCCGGCTGGAACAGACGGGTGCGGCCGAGCGCGCGCTCGAGCGTGTCCTGCACGAGGTCGTCGGCGAGTTCCCGATTGTTGATCAGCGCCCGCGCATAGCGCCGCAGACGCGGCACGTGCTCGATCAGCTCGTCACGGACATCCATGGTTGATCCCCGTCAAGGGGCGTGGGGGTGGCATCGGCTTCACTCGCGTCGGTATCGATACGCGCCGGGCCGGTCGCGGAGGCTTCCGTCGCACGATGCGTTCGAACTGCAAACACCTGTCAGCGCATTTTATTCCGCGAGGGCCGCGCGCACCGGCGTCAGCGCGCGCTCATCACGTCGGCGGCGCGCATCAGGCCGTGGGTGCGCGCATTGCCCGCGACGACGAAACGCTGCCGCTGCGCGGTCCACGTCAACAGCCGCAGCTCGCCGATGCGGCGCGCGGCCCACTGCGGCTCTTCCCGCGCAAACGGCGCCGCGGCCGACAGCACGACCACCGGTTGCTGATCGCCGTTCAGATAGACGAGTTCGTCCGCGCGTTGCAATGGCCCGAGCCGCAGCACGCGTTGCTCGACGAGGCGCAGGCCGATCGCGCCGAGATCCGGCGCGGCTGGATCGACGCGCGTCGGCGATGCCGAGGAAAAGGGCCGTGCGGTGGCTTCGGCGAGCGCCATCACGGCGGCATTATCGAGCGCCCGTGCCGACACCTGAGTCGCCAGGAGCCAACCGCTGATGGCGCTCAGCATCAGCGCGAGCGCGACGAGCGCGACGAGCGTTCGGCGTGCGCGACCACCCGGTTGCGGGCGCATGCGCAGCGGGCGCGATCCGCCGAGGCGCCCGGGCGCGGGCTCCTCGGCGGTCTGAAACGTGGCCTGGATCTGTGCGTTCAAGCGGTCGTAAAAGGCGACCCGCCGTGCTTCCGCCGGATGCTTGCCGAGGTAGTCGCGCAGCGACGCGGCGCGCTCGGGCGTCAGCGTGCCGTCCGTATAGGCCTGGATGTCGTCTTCGGAGAGCGGAGCGCCGGAGGGGCGGTGAGTCGAGGTCATGATGATGCGCGGTCTTGATTGCTGCTATCGGACGGCAAACACGGCGGCGGGGACATTTATTCCCCGCGCCGGCGATGTTTTTTTCACGCCGCGAATACAGGAATAAACGCTGCCCACCCGTGGTTCTCCCTCGTGCGAACCCGCACAACTCTCCAAGGAGTCGATCATGAAAAAGTTTTCGTTCGTTGCTTTGTCGTTCGTCGTTCTCGCCGCTTCGTCGAGCGCGTTTGCGCAGGGCAAGACACGTGCTCAGGTGTACCAGGAACTGATCGAGGCGCAGCAGAACGGTCTCGACTACATCACCGACGCGTCGTATCCCGATGTCAGTCCCGTGTTCGCACGTCAGGTCGAGCAGCGCAAGCAGGCGCTCGCCGCGCAAGCGGCGCTCGCCGCGAGCCACGTCGCGAACTCGGGAGCGCCGGCTGTTGGCACCCATTGAAGCAGCATCGGCCACTGGCGCGCGAATGGGTTTGAATGTGCGCGCCAGGGCCGGATGGAATAGACCGTAGCGAGGCGTGTTCGCCCGTACGTCGGTCGATGAGTCGATCGACCCATCGATCGAATCATCGATCCATCCGGCAAGGAGTTTCCGTGACACCACCCTTCGCACCCAAACCCAACCCCGCCGGCTCCGACCCGCGGCCGATCTGCGTGCCATGCCGGCTCGCCGCGATCGGCGCGGTCGCGCTCGCGCTCGCGGGCGGCTTCGCGTACACCGCGGGGTGGCTGACGCCCGCGCGTCTGACCGCCCCGCGCATCATCGATACGTTCGAGGCGGTCGCGGGCCCGCATCCCGGCTATCGACGCAATCACGCCAAGGGCCTGTGCGTCGACGGCTATTTCGACAGCAACGGCAATGGCGCGGCGCTGTCGCACGCGGCAGTGTTCGCGCCGGGCCGCACGCCGGTGTCGGGTCGCTTCGCGGTGCCCGGCGGCAATCCGTCCGCGCCCGATACGAGCTCGCCGGTGCGCAGTCTCGCGCTGCAGTTCCGGCTTCGCGATGGCGAACAGTGGCGTACCGGCATGAACTCGACGCCGGTGTTCGCGGTGCATACGCCAGCGCAGTTCTATCAGCAATTGCTGGCCACGAAGCCCGACCCTGCGACCGGCAAACCGGACCCCGCGAAGCTGAAGGCGTTCTACGCGGCCAATCCCGAGACGCAGCCGTTCCGGCGCTGGGTCAAGTCGCACGCGCCGTCGTCGAGCCTCGCGAACGCCGCATACTACGGCATCGACGCGTTTCTGTTTACCGATGCGCACGGCACGACGCGCGCCGTGCGCTGGGCCGTCGTGCCCGACACGCCTTACGCGCCGATCACCGCGGCGCAGCAGGCCGAAAAGAACTTCCTCGCCGCCGAGCTCGACGAGCGTCTGCAACACGGACCGTTGCGCTGGCATCTGCTGTTGACCGTCGCGCAACCGGGCGACCCGACCAGCGACGCGACGCTGCAGTGGCCCGACGACCGCCAGCGCGTCGACGCGGGGACGCTCGTGATCGAACGCACGACGTCGCAGGAGGACGGCGCCTGCCGCGACATCAACTTCGATCCGACGATCGTGCCCGCCGGCATCGCGCCATCGGACGATCCGTTGCTCGCCGCGCGCTCTGCGGCCTACGCACAGTCGTTCCAACGCCGCACGCGCGAGGAGGCGCTGCATCCCGAGATCCATCGAACCCAGCCAAACGGAGAGCCTTCATGACGCGCACCCGCACACACTTCAGTCCGCTCGCGCGGCTGCTGCACTGGACGATGGCGCCGCTGATCGTCGCGATGCTGTTTATTGGCGTGGGCATGGTCGCGACGGTATCGCGTGCCCATGATGCGTTGGTCGCGCTGCATCGGCCGCTCGGCATCGCGTTGCTGCTGCTCGTGCTGGTGCGGCTCGCGGTGCGCATGATGCGCGGCAGTCCGCCATTGCCCGCGCGCATGTCGAAGCCGCAACGAATCGCGGCGCATGCGTCGCACTTCGTGCTGTACGGGCTGATGCTCGCGATGCCGCTGATCGGCTGGGCGATGCTATCGGCGGCCGGCTATCCGGTCACGCTGTTCGGTCCGCTGCATCTGCCGCCGATCGCACCGCACAACGTCGCGCTGTTCGCGCTGCTGCGCGCGCTGCATACGTGGCTCGCGTTCGCGTTGTTCGCGACGGTGCTGCTGCATCTGGCAGCGGCGTTGTTGCATGGGCTGATTCTGCGCGACGGAGTATGGGGCAGCATGGCCCGCGGCGAACGCTAATATGGGTCGAACCGCGGCTTGACCGGGTTGCTCCCGAACTGTCCAGATCGCCCGCCCTGGCGATTTTCGTCCAACGCGTAAAATGGCCGGTTATCACTGGCAAATCGCAACTGGACAGAATCGGCCGGGCGTCGCGCGGCGCCCCGTCATGGTCCACGCGCGCTTGCCTTCGCCGGTTTGAACAGGAATGCACGCGGATGTCATCAGTTTTCTTCGATCGGGAAAGGATTGCGGAATGGCTCGGTGAGCGCACCGTCGCCAAGGCGCGCTCGGTGGGCGCGGTCAGCAACGTCAAATGGCAGGGAGACACGCTGTCGGGCGACGTGCAGGGCTCGCAGCCGCGGCCGTACCTGACACGGGTTCGCTTTCGTACCGATGGCGGGTCGCCGTCGGCCGAAGGCAAATGCACGTGCCCGGTCGGCCGCAACTGCAAGCACGTCGCGGCGCTGCTGCTCGCGGAACTCGACTACCACGACGAGATGGATCACATCACGCAGGTCGAGGACGACAGTGACCCGGCGACGTCGGCGGTGTTCATCGCGCGACGGATTACGGTGCCGGGCGCGCCGCCGGCGCCATCACCGTCTCCATCTCCATCTTCATCTCAAGGTGTGCGACCCGAACTGGTCAGCTGGCTCGAGCGTTTTCGCGCGCGCGCCCGCGCGGCCGACGCCGCCGGAAAAGACGCCGCCCGGAAGCTCGACGCCACGCGCAAGGAAACGCTCGCCTATCGGCTCAACTGGTCGCGTCTTCATATGCGCCACGAAGTCGTGCTGCATCGCGCGCGTTGCGACGCGGACGGCGTGATCGTCGAAGTCGGCGACAGCTGGGGCGACGTCGAAGGCGCGCTGCTCAGGCAGCCGCGCTTCGTGTCCGACGAAGACCTGTCGATCCTCCGCGGCCTATGGCTCGGTCGCTCGCGCGAGGACCTGGGCCAGTTCGTGCTGCGTGGCACGAGTGGCGCGGAAACGCTGCAGAAGCTGATCGCGACCGGGCGCCTGTTCTTCGACTTCGGGATCGCGCCGGGCCAGGCCGGACCGACGCCGCTCGCGCGCGCCGCCGACCGCCTCGGGCGCATCGAATGGGAGCCGCTCGCCGACGAGCGCCTGCGCCCGGTACTGCGCACCGAACCGCGCGCGAGCATGGTGCTGCCGACCGAGCCGGTCTGGTACGTGGACGGCGTCGCCAACGAGGCGGGCGTCGTGCCACTGTCGCTGCCGTTCCAGCAACTGCCCGACTACCTCGCGATGCCGCCGATCTCGCTCGCCGAGGCGCCGCTCGTCGCGTCGGTGCTGCGCGAGATCGCGCCCGAGTTGCCGCTGCCGCCGACCCACGACGCGCCCGCGATTCGGGTGATCGACGTCGAACCGGTGCCGGTGCTGACGCTGAACAGCCATGCGCTGCCCGGCGCGGGGAAGGGCATCAAAACGGCAAAAACCGCGAAGGCCGCGAAGGCCGCGGAGCGCAAGTCCGCCGCGGTAGAACTGGCCGCCGCGAGCTTCGACTACGACGGTGTCAGCATCAACGCCGACAGCAGCGTGACGCTGGTGCCGTTGCCGCGCGGCGACGTGATTCACATCCGCCGGCGCTACGACGCCGAGAAAAAGCGTCTGCTGGAATTGCGCAAGACCGGTCTGCAAAAGGTGCCGACGCGCAACCTGCATGCGTCGCGTCTGTTGCCCGACACGATGCTCGGTCTGCCCGACACCGACGCGTGGTCCGAGTTCGTCAACGACGCGGTGCCGGATCTGGTCGCGAAGGGCTGGCGCGTGACGATGGCGCCCGAGTTCCGCTACAACGTGATCGAGATCGACGCGATCGACGGCACCGCGCAGCAGGCCGGCGACGGCTGGTTCGATCTGGAGATGGGCATCCGCGTCGGCGAGCGCAACGTGCGGCTCGAACCGCTGCTGGCCGATCTGTTCCGGCGTGACCGGCGCTGGCTCTCTGGCGCGCTGGAGCGTATTCGAGACGACGAGCCGATCGAGCTGAAGACCGAGGAGAACAAGCGCCTGCGGTTGCGCGCCGATCGTCTGAAGCCGGTGGTGCGCGTGCTGGTCGATCTGTTCGATTCGCTCGGCGGCGCGCTTGCCGAAGGCGCGCCTCTGCGCGTGCCCGCGGTCGATGCGGGTCGCCTCGATGCGCTGCACGACACCGGCCGCTGGCAGTTCAGCGGCGACGATTCGATCCGCGAGCTCGCACGCCGTCTGCAAGCCGGTCCGGGCCTGCGCGAAGTGCCGGTGCCGCGCGGGCTGAAGGCCGAGCTGCGCGGGTACCAGCACCAGGGCCTGAACTGGATGCAGTTCCTGCGCGAACAGGATCTGGCCGGCGTGCTCGCCGACGACATGGGCCTCGGCAAAACCGTGCAGACGCTCGCGCACGTTCTCGCCGAGAAGGAAGCGGGGCGGCTCACGCATCCCGCGCTGATCGTCGTGCCGACCACGCTCGTGCACAACTGGCGCGAGGAAGCGCGCCGCTTTGCGCCAGAGCTGAAAGTGCTGGTGCTGAACGGGCCGCAGAGAAAGGAGCGTTTCCAGCAGATCGGCGAAGCCGAGCTGATCCTGACCACTTATGCGCTGTTGTGGCGCGATCAGAAGGTGCTCGCCGAGCACGACTATCATCTGCTGATTCTCGATGAGGCGCAGTACGTGAAGAACGCGACCACCAAAGCCGCCCAGGCGATTCGCGGCTTGCGGGCGCGGCATCGGCTGGGCCTGACGGGCACGCCGCTCGAGAATCATCTCGGCGAGCTGTGGTCGCAATTCGATTTTCTGCTGCCGGGCTTTCTCGGCAGCCAGAAGGACTTCACGCGACGCTGGCGCAATCCGATCGAAAAGAACGGCGACGACGTGCGCCGCGCGTTGCTCGCGCGCCGCATCCGGCCGTTCATGCTGCGCCGTCGCAAGGACGAGGTCGCGAAGGAGCTGCCGCCGAAGACGACGATCGTGTGTCCGGTCGATCTCGAAGGCGCGCAGCGCGACCTGTACGAAACCGTGCGCACCGCGATGCAGCAGAAGGTGCGCGCGGCGGTCAGCGCACAGGGGCTCGCGCGCAGCCACATCATCGTGCTCGATGCGTTGCTGAAGCTGCGCCAGGTGTGCTGCGATCCACGGCTCGTGCGCACCGCCAGCGGTATCGCGGACGGCGCTGCCACGGGCGGCGGCGAGCGCGCGATGCGCTCGGCCAAGCTCGATCTGCTGCTGTCGATGCTGCCCGAGCTGATCGAGGAGGGACGCCGCGTGCTGCTGTTCTCGCAGTTCACCGGCATGCTCGCGTTGATCGCCGAGGCGCTCGACGAAGCCGCGATCCCGTACGTCATGCTGACGGGCGACACGGCCGATCGCGTGAGCCCGGTCGAGCGGTTCCAGCAGGGCGAGGTGCCGCTGTTCCTGATCAGCCTGAAGGCCGGCGGCGTGGGGCTGAACCTGACCGCCGCCGACACGGTGATCCACTACGACCCGTGGTGGAACCCGGCCGCCGAGAACCAGGCGACCGACCGCGCGCATCGGCTGGGACAGGACAAGCCGGTATTCGTGTACAAGTTGATCGCGGCCGGCAGCATCGAGGAAAAGATCGTCGCATTGCAGGAGCACAAGGCCGGGCTCGCCGACAGCATTCTCGCGGAAGATGCGGCCGGCGCCGCAAAGTTCTCGGACGACGATCTCGACGCGCTGTTCGCGCCTATGCCGGACATCGAAGGCGCGCGTTGAACGCGCGGGCAAGCGACCGAACGACGCAATGCAGACGGGCCACGCAGACACGCAAGGGGGAAATCTGACGCGCCGCAGCAACGCCAATGGGGGCCATACTGTAACAAAGCGTCTGTGTATGTAAATTGCCGTTGATGGGGGCTTCAACTCATACCAATTTCGAACTCGCGCTGTGTAGGACTTGCGCGTCGCGCGCGCTGGTGCGGCGCGTAATAACTACTTCGCCAGCGGTTACAAAGGAAGTTCTTTCGTCTTGAGCCCGGCTTTTCCGCGGGCTAACGTGACGTTACTCGTGCGGTTAGACCCCGGCGAGCGTGTGTAGTGTTTGTGGCGGCGTTGCTTCGAAAGGGGCAGCGCCGCATTTTTTTGCCGGCGGCCCTAACGCTGCGCATCACCCGCTGACGGTCCGTCTCGCGGCGCGTCATCGCTCGGCCGACAATGTGAAGCAGTCAAGCCGACTGCCTCGAATGACAACTCGACCGGGACAAAATCTAACAATGTTTAAACGATTTATTTTGAGATTATTCTTATACTGAACACGCAATTGTTAAATAAGAGTACCTGAAAGGAATCTTAAAGCCGATAAGCGAGCGTGGTCAAAAAGCCGCTCCAGCAAGGATCTTCCGTCCGCAGTGTCACTTCCTTCCGGCGCCGGCTAGTGGTGGCAGACCAGACAAACCTGAAAAGCGCGTCAGCCGTTTCTGATTAGGGTTTTTCGCGACGGATTGCCGGTACACGGCAAACGGGAAGAAAGAAGGTTTTCGATTATCATGATCTGCCCTGCATAATCGCTATGGAAATTACATTTATGCGCTGATTTCCGCTTCATGAAAGCAGCGTCATGGCGGGGTACGGCGAGGGACCATTAATCAGAAAGTAACAGCCGGAATTTTTTGGGAAGCCGGATCGGCGGTGCTGCGCCGTCATCCCGGTCGTCGCCGGTATACCGGCCGTCAGCCATGAAGGCGCTGTTGCGTTGTGGGGTGTTATGAGAATTGCAGTCCTCGATGATGATTCGGCTCAGGCCGACCTTGTGTGTCAAACGCTGTCCGCCGCTGGACACGTCTGTCACGCGTATGGCGCAGGGCGCGAACTCGTGCGCCAGTTGCGTCGTCAGACGTTCGATCTGCTCGTGCTCGACTGGAACGTTCCCGACATGTCCGGCGAAGAAGTGCTTCGCTGGGTGCGCGAAAGCCTGTCCGAGCGCCTGCCGGTGCTGTTCATGACGAGCCGCGGCCGCGAAACCGACATCACTTCGATTCTGAATACCGGTGCCGACGACTATCTCGTCAAGCCCGTGTCGGGCGCCGTGCTGCTCGCGCGGGTTGGTTCGCTGCTGCGGCGCGCGTATTACCTGAAGCCGCCGGCAACGAGGGAAGTATTCGGCGACTTCGAGTTCGACCTGAGCGTCAAGCACGTCGTGGTCCGCGGCACCCCGGTCTCCGTCACGCAGAAAGAGTTCGAACTCGCGCTGCTGCTGTTCCAGCATATGAGCCGGCCGTTGTCGCGCGCACACATTCTCGACGTGATCTGGAAGCAGGCCACGGACATCCCGTCGCGCACGATGGACACTCATGTGTCGATGTTGCGCAGCAAGCTCGGTCTGCGCCCCGAGCACGGTTATCGGCTCACGCCGATCTACGGCTATGGCTACCGCCTCGAGCGGATCGAAACCGACACACCACCGGCCGCCGACGACGAACCCACTGAAGAAGCGGGGGAAGCGTGACGGTCTGCGTGGATGGGGCGGCATCGGGCAGCGCCGCCATGCCCGGCCGCCGCGCCGCCGCGTGGCTTGCCGCGGCCTGTCTGATTGCAACGGGCGCGACCGGCTGGAGCGCGCTCGCGCACGCGCAGCCCGCGCGCGGCAAGACCGGAGCGAAGGCGTCGCCGGTCTACGCTTCGTACACGACGCACGAGGGCGACACGCTGTATGACATCGCCGCCCGCTACATGGCCGATCCGACCGACTGGGCGCTGTTGAGCAGCCTCAATCACGTGCCCGCGCCGCGCCGCATGGCGGCCGGCATCGTGCTGCGTTTGCCCTCCCGAAGGCTGCGCCAGGATCGGGACACGGCTCGCGTGGTCGCGACCAGCGGTCCGGTCGAGCACGCGTTCGACTCGAGCCCCTATCTGCCGCTGAAAACCGGTGAAACGCTGGCCGAAGGCGATCGCTTGCGCACCGGCGCGAACGGGTTCGCGACGCTCGAGCTGCCCGACGGCTCATACGTGACGGTCGCGCAGAACGGCGAACTCAATATCGAGAGACTGCGGCACGTCACGCTGACCGGCGTGGCCGATCGCGTCTTTGAGCTGCGCGCCGGCGAGGTCGAGAGCCAGGTCACGCATGCGAAGCGACGCGATGATCGCTTCCAGATCCGTTCGCCTTCGGTGGTCGCCGGGGTGCGCGGCACGCGTTTCCGCGTCGATTACGACGGCGACACGCAAACCACCGCGGTGGCGGTGCTCGACGGCGCGGTCGGCGTCGATCCGGCCGCGCAGCATGGCCAGAGTGCCGCGCCGGCGCCAGGCAGGCCGTTGCAGGCGTCCGAACAGCTGGTCGAGGCAAGCTTCGGCAACGTCACGCACTCGGGCGGCGCGGTCGGCAGTCCGGTCCAGCTGTTGCCCGCACCCGGGCTCGCGCGGCCGGCGCGCGTGCAGGACGGCAAGAGCGTCGCGTTCGACGTCAACCCGGCCGAGCACGCGGTCGGCTATCGGCTGCAGATTTCGCACGACGCCGATCAACTGGACCTGGTGCGAGACCTGCGCGTGAGCGCGCCGCATGCCGACTTCGGCGATCTGCCCGACGGCACGTACTTCGTGCGCGTCGCGTCGACCGATAGCAACGGTCTCGACGGCCTGCCGAACGTGTACGCGTTCGAGCGCCGCCAGCTAGGGCTGGACGCTTCGGCCGCGCAGCGCGCGGGTAGCCGCGACTACGAGTTCCGCTGGTTCGTCAGCCGCAGCAACGTGCCGACCCGGTTCCGCTTCCTGCTCGCGAACACGGCCGAACTGAGCCATCCGGTAATCGATCGCCCCGATCTGCCGGGCGGCGAACTCGTGATCAGCGATCTGCCTCCGGGCGTCTACTACTGGACGATCGTCGCCGAGCAGTTCGACAACGGCCGCTTCTACGAAAAGAGCAGTCCGGTGCGCTCCTTTACGCTTGCGCGCTGACGCTGGTAGATTCTCGGGGCCGGCCTGCTGGCCGGTCCGTCCTCCCGTTCCCGACTACATCGTCCCGTGCCCGCCACTTCTTCGCGAATGAGCCTCGATCCGCGCGCCCGTCTCGGACGGCGCGCCGGCCGGCGCTTTCTGATCGAGTGGGTCAGCGTTGGCTGTCTCGGTCTCGTGGTGATCCTGCTGACGTCGTTCGGGCGCGTCGGCGCCGGCATCGATCTGCTGGTGTACGACCAGTTTCTGAAGCTGCGCGAGCAGCCGCTGCTGTCCGACATCGTCGTCGTCGAGATCGACAACGCGAGCATCGACGCACTCGGCCGCTGGCCGTGGCCGCGCAGCGTGCACGCGCGGCTGCTCGAGCAGATCGCCGCGGCCAAACCTGCCGCGGTGATCTACGACGTACTGTTCACCGAGCCCAATGTCGGCGACGCCCAGCTCGCCCACGCAATTGCGCTGAGCCCGACCTATCTGCCCGTGCTGCTGACGCCGCCCGATGCGAGCGGCAAGCGCACCGTCGATGAACCCGTCGCGCCGCTCGCGCAGGCTGCTGCCGGGCTCGGTCACATCAATTTCGAAGTGGACAGCGACGGCATCGTGCGCAGCGTCGCGCGCTTCCAGGGCGACGAGCGCTCGCGCTGGCCGCAACTGACGGTGCTCGTCGCCGACGCGGTCGAACACGGCAAGCTGCATCTGCGCGGCGGCCTGCCGCCGCGCCCCTCGAACGAGCCCGCGCGCGGCAGCGACGACGGCGGCGAAGAGCGCTTCCTGATTCCCTTCGGCCCGAACGCCGCGAACTACCCAAAGCTCAGTTTCGCCGACGTGCTTGCCGGCAAGGTGCCGGCCGATCAGTTGCGCGGGCGCATCGTCGTGATCGGCGTGACGGCGTCGGGTCTGTACGACCGCTTCGCGACACCGGTATCGGGCGAGCTCGGTCCGCTGCCCGGCGTCTACATCCACGCGAACGTGCTCGACACGCTGCTGAGCGGCCGCGAGATCCAGCCGGTCGCGCTGTGGGTCGTGTTCGCGGCGGCGCTCGGGCCGCTCGCCGCGCTGCTCGCCGGCTTCCTCGTGCTGTCGCCGCGCCGCTCGTTGTTGCTGACCGGCGCGCTGGTGCTGCTCGCCGCGACCGGCAGCGCGCTGCTGCTGTACGGCGGCAGGCTGTGGATCTCGCCGGTGCCGGCGATCCTCGGCGTCGTGATCGTCTATCCGATCTGGAACTGGCGACGCCTCGAAATGACGATGGCGTATCTGCGCGGCGAACTGCAGCGTCTCGCCGACGAGCCGCATCTGCTGCCCGAGACGCCGAAGCGCCGCCGCGAGTTCGGCGGCGACGTGCTCGCGCAGCACATGGCGCTGATGGCGCAGGCCGCGCAACGGGTGCAGGACATGAAGCGCTTCGTGTGGGACAGCCTCGATAGCGTGCCGGAGCCGATTCTCGTCAGCGACGTGGCCGGCGTCGTGCTGATCGCGAATCACGCGGCGAAAGCGCATTTCGCTCGGCTAGGCGCGCCGATGCCCGAAGGCCAGCCGATGCAGAGCGTGCTCGGCGGTCTCACGCTCGTGAAGACGATCGACACCGGCGCGGCCACCGACAACGAGCGCAATCTGTCCGCGCACGCGCACTGGCCGGCGCTCCTCGATCCGACGCGCGGCGAGTTCGCGGCGCTGATGGCGCAGGGCGTCGAGGTGCGCGACGCGAACGAGCGCGACCATCTGCTGCGCTATGCGACCTGCACCAACGCGCAGGGCGAGACGACCGGCTGGATCGCCGGTCTCGTCGACGTGTCGGCGCTCCATGCGGCCGAGCGTCAGCGCGAAGACGCGCTGCGGCTGCTGTCGCACGACATGCGCTCGCCGCAGGCGTCGATCATTGCGCTGGTCGAGATCGAGCGCGCGCGGACCGAGCCTGCGCTCGCGCGCAGCGTGCTGGAGCGCATCGAACGCTACGCACAACGCGCGCTCACGCTTGCCGACGACTTCGTGCAACTGGCGCGCGCCGAATCGCAGGCCTATGTGCTCGAGCCGCTGAGTCTGACCGAACTCGTCATCGATGCGAGCGACGAGGTCTGGCCGCAGGCGCATGCGAAGCGCATCGCGCTGCATACGGAATCCGGCGACGACGCCGACGACGATCCCTGGATCTGCGCCGACCGCTCGCTGATGACACGCGCGCTCGTCAATATCCTGAACAATGCGGTCAAGTACAGTCCGCCCGACACGCGCATCGTGTGCAGCTTCGCTGGCCAGCCGGCGGCAAAGCGCGCGGGCAGCGAGGCGCCGCGCGTGTCGTGCACGATCCGCGACCAGGGCTATGGCATTCCTGAGGAGCAGCAAGCGGGATTGTTCGAGCGCTTTCGCCGTTTTCACGAGGCGGAGCGGCCGGAAGTGGGTGGGGCGGGACTCGGCATGGCGTTCGTCAAAACCGTCGTCACGCGCCACGGTGGCAGCGTCGAAGTCAACAGCGCGCCCGGCGAGGGGACCGCCTTCACGATCTGGCTGCCCGCGCTCGACGACGCGCCCCTCGACGAATCGATCGCACCGCGCGTCTGATGCGCCTTTGATGTATTCGATGTACTAGAGAGAAAACAAAAAATGGCAAAGATCGCTCACCTCTGTGCCGCGCTGGCCGCGGCGAGCCTCACCGCTTGCGCGGGCCTGAGCGCCGACGTGCACAGCGTCTCCGCTAACGGCGCCGACCGCGCCGTTGCGCTGCAAGGCGAGCAGACCTATTCGCTCGCGCGCACGCAGCCGCAGGACGACAGCGCCGACCATCCGCAAGTCGAAAAGCTGTTGCGCGACGAGTTGGCGAAACACGGGTTCGTCGATACGGCGGGCAAGCCCGCGCATTATCTGCTGTCGATGGCGTATAGCACGCGGCCGGCGTCGATCGGCATCGGCGGTGAGGAATGCGCGCCCGCCGATTGCGGCGCGAGCGGCGACGGTCCAGGCGCGCTGCTGTTTGGGCGCAAGTATCAGCACGCGCTGACGCTGCGCTTTTTCGACTACGCGAGCGGCGCCGAGCGCTACAAGGTCGGCGCGGTGTTCATGGATCGCGATGCGGACCCGCTGCATGCACTGCCGTTGCTCGTGAAAACCGCGCTCGCGAAGCTGCCGTTCGATGCGCCGGCCGACTGGCGTGTGAAGCTCAGCATCGACAAGACGAGCGGTGTGCCGAACGTCGACTCGATGGAGCCGCTGCAGCGTTAAAACACAGCCTCGGATCGCCGGGGCCGCGAGTATCAGTTATTCCTGCGCCGGCTCGTCTTGCGGCCAGCGGTTTTCGAACACGCAATCGGCGAGCGGCAGACGGCTCGCCCAGCGCTCCGTTTCGAGCATCGGCTCGCTATAGAACGCAGCGACGTGGCCGAGGCACAGAATCGCGACCGGCCGCGCGCCTTCCGGCATCCCCAGTAGCTCGTGCACCGCGTCGACATCGAATAGCGACACCCAGCCAAGCCCGAGTCCTTCCGCGCGCGCGGCGAGCCACATGTTCTGGATCGCGCACGCGACCGACGCGAGATCCATCTCCGGCAGCGTGCGGCGGCCGAAGACGTGTCGCTCGCGCCCGTCCATCAACGCGATCACCAGCAGCTCCGCGCATTCGCGCATGCCTTCCACCTTCAGCTTCATGAACTCGTCGCGGCGCTTGCCGAGCGCGTCGGCGGTGGCGAGCCGTTCGCGCTCGACGATGTCGCGCAAGCCCGTGCGCAGCGCCGCATCGGTGATGCGCACGATCCGCCACGGCTGCATGTAGCCGACGCTCGGCGCGTGATGCGCCGCGTCGAGCAAACGCCGCAGCACCGCCGGATCGACCGGATCGGGCACGAAGTGGCGCATGTCGCGGCGTTCGTAAATCGCGCGATAGACCGCATCGCGCTCGGAGTCGTCAAAAGGTTTCGCCATGAAAGAGGGCGGCCGTGAAAGCCGGGTTGGAGGGCCAGTAAGCGTGCATATAGGTTGCCACAATCGGGCCCACGCGGAACACCGCTTCGCCGGGCGTGTCGCTGTGCGCGCGCGTGGCGAAGCGCTGCGGCGCGAGCGGCGTCGCGAGCTTCGAGTAGTGGAACGTGTGGCCGGTCAGCGTGCCGTGGACGCCATCGATCTGCTGCATACCGAGCGACGTGAAGCGCGTTTGCATCGTCGCGTGACCGGGTAGCAGGCCCAGCATCGGCGTGCTAGTGCCTTGCGCGTCGGTCAGCGTGTCGAGCAGATAGAGCATGCCGCCGCATTCGGCGACCACCGGGTTGTCCGCCTCGACGTGCGCGCGGATCGATGCGGCGCTGTTCACGTTGCCCGCGAGCGTCGCCATATGCAACTCGGGATAGCCGCCCGGCAGATAAAGCGCGTGCGTGCCGGCGGGCAACGCTTCGTCGGCAAGCGGCGAGAAATAGCTGAGCCGCGCGCCGAGCGCTTCGAGCAGCGCGACGTTGGCCGGATAGATGAACGAGAACGCGGCGTCGCGCGCGATCGCGATGTGCTTGCCTTCGAGCAGACGCGGCAGCACTTCGGGCGAGGGCACGCCGAAATCGACCGGCGGCGGCAGTTCGGCGAGCGCGGTCGACGCGAGCGTATCCGCCGCGCGTTCGAGGCGCGCTTCGAGATCGTCGATTTCATCGGCCTGGTGTAGGCCGAGGTGGCGGTCGGGCAGCGTGATCTCGTCGCTCGCGGCGAGGTGGCCGCACCAGCGCAACTCGGGCGGCAGTGCTTCCTGCAACATCTGCGCGTGCCGAGACGAGCCGACGCGATTCGCGAGCACGCCGTGGAACGGCAGTTGTGGTCTGAAGCGCGCAAGGCCGAATGCGAGCGCGCCGAAGGTCTGCGCCATCGCCTGCGCGGAAATCACCGCGAGCACCGGCACGCCGAACGTGGTCGCCAGATCGGCGCTGCTCGGCGTGCCGTCGAACAGGCCCATCACGCCTTCGATCAGGATCAGATCGGCTTCTTGCGCCGCCCGCGCGAGCAGGTTGCGGCATGCGCTTTCGCCGACCATCCACAGATCGAGCGACAGCACCGGCGTGCCGCTCGCGCGCGCGAGGATCATCGGATCGAGAAAATCCGGTCCGGTCTTGAACACGCGCACGCGACGTCCGAGCCGCCGGTGATAGCGCGCGAGACCGGCGGTGATCGTGGTTTTGCCTTGTCCCGACGCGGGCGCGCTGATGAACAGCGCGGGGCACGCCCCGAAGGAAGTCCCCTGGGGGGACGCCCCGAAGGAAGTCCCCTGGGGGGACGCCCCGGACGAAGCCCCGTTGGGGGACGCCGACATCGCTCAGAACTCCACGCCGCGCTGCGCCTTCACACCTTGCTCGCGATACGGATGCTTGATCGCGCGCATTTCGGTGACGAGGTCGGCGGCTTCGATCAGCGCGTCCGGCGCATGGCGTCCGGTCACGACGACGTGCAACATCGGCGCACGCGCGTTGATCACCGCGAGCACTTCGTCGAGCGGCAGGTATTCGTACTTCAGCACGGTGTTCAGCTCGTCGAGGATCACCATCTGATAGTCGCCGCTTTCGATCATCCGCCGCGCTTCGTTCCAGCCTTTGCGCGCGGTCGCCATGTCGGCCTCGCGGTTCTGCGTGTTCCACGTGTAGCCGTCGCCCATCGTGACGAAATCGCATTGCGCGATCGCGCCGAGGAAATCGCGCTCCGACGTATGCAGCGCGCCCTTGATGAACTGCACGACGCCGAGCCGCATGCCGTGGCCGAGCACCCGCACGGCCATGCCGAACGCGGCCGTGCTCTTGCCCTTGCCGGTGCCGGTGTTGACGATCAGCAGGCCTTTTTCGACGGTCGCGCCGGCCTGCTTCTTTTCGTGGCCTTCGCGGCGGCGTTCGGTCATGCGTTGATGCGATTCCGGATCGGTTTTCATCGAGGGTCCTGGTTTTGAGGGGCGGGATGGGAT